>VXPS01000413.1:1051-16937 GCA_009839425.1 Chloroflexota bacterium | reverse complement strand
CACCACGCCGACGCCGAGCATGAAGACGATCCAGAAGAGGCTGCCGAGGGCCATCGCGTGTTTCAGGGGCGCGGACGGCCGGTTATCTGCCCAGCGGTCGCCAGCCGCACTGGCACGGCCACGCACGGGATCAGGGACAGCCAGCAGAAGAGCGCCACCGCGACGTACCACCCGTCGCGCGCGGCATGACCGAGCGCCGCCAGCTTCGCCCGCGTCGGTTCTTGCGTCGAGAACACCGTGGTTTCGATCCTCTGCCCGGCGTGCACGTCCTGATTCGTCTGCAGCCGCAACCCGTCGGGATCAACAAGGCGCGCGCCAACGCGAAGCTGCGCGCCCGGCGGAAGGTCCGCATTCACTTGGAGGCTGAGGTTGTCAGACGTCGTATCGAGTACGGGGGCCAGATCGAAGGGCTGCATGCCTATGCCCTTGGCTGACGGAACCACGCGGGCCTCGCCCGTGCTGATGACCGTCGCGCCATCCAGCACGCGCACCCTGACGGTCGTCGGCGTCGCACCGCGCAGGGCCAGGCGAACATCCACGCGATTGGACGGGAACAGGATGGGCGGCAGGTCTTGCCGGATCGAGCCGTGGCCCCACAGCTCCACCTGAAACCCCCCTGCCGTCGGCCCGCCACGGGTAGGGAGCAAGGGAACGTCTCGGGTGCTGGCGAGCGGCACCACGTACAGGCACGCCGCACTCAGAACCCAGCACGCGGTGACGACAAGGATCGCCCCCCCTACCGACGCGCGCCAAGGCATCGACGCGGACGGGCACCGATTGGCATGCAACGTGGCGGCAAGCAGACCCAGGGTGCCGGTCACTTCCAGGGTTTCCTCGGTGACGACCGGCAGCGACCCAAATCGGGATACGGCGTAGGCCTGGATCGCTTCGTGCACCGGCACCAGGCCCCACAAGCCGCACCCGAGGCCCAGCAGCAGGCGGGCCGGTGGTGGATGCGCCCCGCGCCAGAGAAAGATCCCCATGCCGACCATCCACGCTGCGGCCAGCGGGGCCGGTTGAATCGACCACGACCGCAACCAGAGGCTGTGCCAATCGGTGAGTTCAAGGAGGCCCACCCCTGCGGCGCTGGCCGCAAGCATCGCCCAGCCGAGGGCGGTCCATGGCGTGCCGCGAGCGGCGCGCATCGCCCGAAGGCCGAGGGCGAGGGCCGTGCACGCGAGCACGGCCGCCGAGAGTGCGTTCGGCAGCGAGCCCTCTAGGTCGGCATTGAGCCAAGGCGGAATCGGCGGCACAATTCCCGGCCACGCCAAGTGCGCGAGGCTGGGGATGACGTAGCTGCCCCACCACGCAAGCAGCACGGCAGCGATGGCGGGAATCCCGAGATTGGCGGTCCGCGCCTGCAGGGCGACGTGCATCCCTGCAGCATGCCAGAAGTGTTTCTAGACCCGTCAGGTAGCCTCCCGCGGGTAGTGGTCAAGTTTGATCCTGGTAGTCCTTTCGGCGGGTGCTGACCTCGCGGGCGTCTGGTTCCCGCGCTTCCAACAGCGCAATGACTTCCTCGTAGGTCCGGGGCTGCGGAGCGATGCCAGCTGCCATCGCCGGCGTCGTAGGGCGTCCATAGTTTGCCCGGGCCAGGGTCGCGTGCGACTTGACGAAGTTGTAGACCATGAAGTGCAGGGCCGCCGCACAACTCAGATTGTAGGCCTTCTTGCTGAACGCATTGGTCAGGCGGGTGAACCGGCGCATGTGCATCCGCATGGTGAGGTTCTGGCGCTTGACGCGCGACGTGCTGATGTGGCTGGGGTCAGGAACATCTACGCCTGTCTCGGGGCGGGCGGCGACGCAGACGAGCGGGCTTTAGCTCCGCTCATCGTCTACGGGCCGCTCGTAGAGCTTCACCAGCTGCGCGAAGCCCGCGAACGCCGCGAACGCATCCCAGGCCGTCTGGCGGTAAGTGTTCGCGCCGTCCGTTGTGAGTTGAAACCGCCCCTGCATCCGCCGCGCCACGTCCAGCAGGAACCGATAGGCGCTGTCGGACGTGCGCGGGCCGACCAACCAGGTCGGCACCAGCGTCGTGTCGCGGCAGATCGCCGTGAACGGGTACACGTCACACGCGCTCGGATGGGGTCTCGAGTTCGAGCTGGCTGAGTTCGAGCGCATCGCGGAGAGCAGTGGTTCGATCGTTCACTGTCCAGGCACCGCGGAGAATCCAGGTAACCCTGGCGAATCAATGCAGCACAATCGCTTGATATCGGAGGAATGGAGATACGAATTCGCACGGTATCGTGAAGCGGACGGGTGGAAGCGGAAGTACTGGAAGCATCTCTCGGATCCTGGCTAGTTCTTTTCTGCCCAGAACATCCCGTTGTCACCAATAAAGAGTTGGCCTGCACCTCTGCCATCGAGCCCTCGCCAGAACGTCCTCTGGGCAGGTCAACTGACCCGATCAAGCATGACGACTCGGCGTTGCTGACACACTTCGGTAATTCGGCGCGTGCTGAGGTGACATGGTTCGTCGCCGACGCAAGTCTGGACCTCATCGAGGACAGCCGTGGTCCGAGGCAGCGACTGAATCCGAATCAATACGCTCATCAAGCGCGGAACGCCGGACATTGGTCGGCCAGCGACCCACGACGCGAGACGAGGTAGTTCGGTCTCCAGTACGCGAATACAACGGCTGTCGTAGCTGGTAGCCTGCAACGGCAACGCATGAATCCATGAGGGACGGTCTTTTGGGCGCCTCTGTGGTTGTTCGCCGTGGCAGGTCGCAGACCCGAACACGGCCAGAACTTCCTTCGGTCCAGGCGGTTTGCAAGCTGACTTCTCGCTAAGACCTCGATTTCGTCCGACGACCTGGTCCTCGAAATCGGGGCCGGGCGAGGTGAGCTCACCCGCCTATTGGCTGAACGCTGCCGACATGTGGTGGCCTACGAGATCGATCCGCTCGTCTTCCGCGACCTCAAGCGGCGGCTCGGAGACTGGACAAACGTAACGCTTGTTCAAGCAGATTTCTTGCGGTGTTCGCTTCCCAATGAGCCATATTCGGTCTGCGCAAGCCTACCGTTCAACATCACGGCTGATGTTGTCGCCAAACTGACGACCGGCGTTGATCCGCCCAACGACGCCTACCTTGTCATTCAGCGCGAAGCGGTCCGGAGATTCATGGTGAGTGGTCAGCGGCGCTTCACGCTCATCTCCTGCCTTCTCTACCCCCGCTGGAAAGTTCACCTACTCGGACACATCCCAGCCACGGCCTTTCGGCCGCAGCCAGCCGTCAGTGCCGCTCTCATCCACTTTAGGCTTCGGCCCCAATCCCTGGTCACTGCCCGCGACCAGGCCTTGTTCCGGGATCTCGTGACTCAGGGCTTCGTTGGCGGCTCATCCGTGGGCGACGCCCTGCGCCCAGTGTTCACTTCCCGCCAGCTTCGTCGGATCGCCAAGGATCTCAAGCTCAAACTCGACGGCGTGCCGTCAGCAGTTCGCCCGGCGCAGTGGGTTGCCCTAATGCGCTTCGTCGCCGAGCACCCTCAGGAGGTGAAACTCGCCAGTATTGCGGGCGCCTTTGCTCGGCTTGAGAACCGGCACCGGAGGCTACGCAAGTCTCATCGCACGCGACGCTAGCGGCGGCTCTACCTCGGTACAAGCTTGGTGCTGTTCCAGACGTCCAGACTGCAACGATCCACTTTCAAGGCGTGAACTTCGCAGGCTCAGCTCGCTAGCGATCCCTCGCGTCCGATGCCTTAACTCGGATGACACATGCTCGTCGGCCCAATGCCATTGGCGAGCGTGAGCGCGAGAGACTGCGCCGAGGCGCGTTGCGTCACCGCTGTGGTCGCGATCGATCGAGCCGTCCACGTGAACATGCGAACCTGCATTCGCCGCGCAGAATCGTTGAGAGCGAAACTTCCGGCCGAAAGAGCGCAATAGAAGCTCCGCTTCTCTCCCACCAGGCCAACTCAAATTCACTGGGAGGGACGTCAGCCAGTCCCGATGTCATCCCGCGGTCCTCTTTAGGTCCGAAAAGTAAGTCTCTGGGAGCATCACCGGAATTAGACCTTCAGGACTTCCGAATCGAGCTCTATGGGCTTCCACGGGCGCGTGCATCGGTTGCCGAGGCCGCAACCGGGCGCTCCTATGCCGCCCCACCGAGTTCTGACGAACGCAGCCGAACCGGAAGCTGGCCGTCGAGGCTGACTGCCGATCACGCTCGACCTCCATGACAGGTTTGCGACACCTGCGCTGGGTCGCCGTGCTGTCCCTCAATTCACATCGGGCCGCCAGAGACGAAATGACCTGGTGGATCGAACGGCGGCAGGTGTCGAGTGTGACCTGCCACCTGTTCCCGGTGATGGTCCTCAGCGACCGTGAGACGACTGTGGTGTCGGGCACCTTCTGAACGCGACGAAGACCCCGAAATAGTATGCAGTTATGGTGCCTTCAAGCGCTGTGGCAGGCCCAATTGCGACCAAACCGCCAGCGGACCGTCGCTTCCAAACCTGTATATCGTGCGTGGAGCCCACATCCGGACTTGAACCGGAGACCTCGTTCTTACCAAGAACGCGCTCTACCGACTGAGCTATGTGGGCGTGCGGCCGGCGGCTGGCAGCGAAGCCGTAGCCGATGCTTGCCGATCGTACCGTGTCCGCCGTGCGGGGCGACGCTGGCACGCGTCGGACGGGGTGGGATCTAGGCCGTTGCGTCCAGCAAGGAAAGGATCTCGTCCGCGTGGACGCTGGGGTCCACGGCCGGCCACACGTGTTCCACGTCGCCATTGGGATCAATGAGATAGGTCACTCGATCGGCACACATGACGCCACGGCCTCGAATCTCCTTCCGCACCCAAGCGCCGTACACCTCTATTACGCCGTGATCGGTGTCCGCCAGGAGCGGAAAGTTCAAGTCGTACCTGGCTGTGAAACGCCGGTGCGAGTCCACGTCGTCATCGTTGATGCCATAGACGTTAACGCCGCGAGCGGCCAGTTGGCCCAAATTGTCGCGGAAGCTGCACGCCTCAATGATGCAGCCCGGCGTGTCGTCGCGCGGGTAGAAATAGAGTAGGACCCGCTGGCCGCGCAGATCTGAGAGCGTGATCTCCGATCCGTCCGTTGCGTTGAGCGTGAAGTCGGGGGCCTTGTCTCCGGGAGCAAGCAGGGGCATGCCGGCAACTCACAAGCGAAGCTCTGGGGACAGCGGCCCATTCTGCGTGACGCCCAGGCGCAGTGCGAGCGGTTTATCGCACGTTTGATCCGCGCGTGCCTGATATGGTCACCGTGAAGCTGGCGGGAGACGCCCAAATGCGCGACTCGATCGAGAGCCCTTTTGATCTGAGCGGCCGCGTGGCCTTGGTGACTGGCGCCGGACGAGGCATCGGGCGCGCCATCGCACTGGGACTTGCTGCAGCCGGCGCCGATGTGGCCGTCTCCGCCCGCTCCGCCGATCAGTTGGACGAAGTGTGCGACCAGGTTCACGCGCTGGGGCGAACCGCTCTGGCTCTACCAGCTGATCTGTCAGATCTTGACGCGCTAGCCCGAGTCTTCAGTTCGGTCGAGGCCGAGTTCGGCAAGCTCGACATCCTGTTCAATAACGCCGGAACCGGATTCCGAAAGCCGTTACTGGAGATCACACCCGCCGACTGGGATCAGGTCGCCGACTTGAATCTGCGTAGCCTGTTCTTTGCCTGCCAACACGGCATCCGGCTCATGGAGCCGCGCGGCTACGGGCGGATCATCAACACGGCCTCGCTCACCTCGTTTCTGGGCTTTGCCCAGGTTTCGGTGTACGGCGCAACGAAGGGCGGCGTGGCCCAACTCACCAAGGCGCTGGCTGTGGAGTTTGCGCAGAGGGGCATCACGATTAACGCCATCGCCCCCGGCTACGTGTTTACCGAACTCACTCGACCGCGCTTCGAGAACCCGGTAACGCGCAACTGGCTCATGAGCCGCATTCCACAAGGGCGGCACGGCGATCCGGCCGATATGGCTGGCACGGCCGTGTTCCTCGCCTCCGAGGCCTCGGCCTACCTTACCGGGGTGGTAGTCCCGGTTGACGGGGGATGGCTCGCCGGCTGACTTAAACGTCAACACCGCCGCCAGATCCTCCGCGCCCTCGAGCTAGGCAGGCATTCCGCACTCCGAGCAACCTCTCGAGTTCTGTGCTTCAATAAGCGCGACGGCTCAGAGGCACCTAGCTTTAGCACTCATCCCTGCGGCAACACTTAATGCTCGCCTCTGGTCCGTCGTGGAACACCATAAAAGCAGTGAACCATACAAATGTGGCCTCGATCCGGTACGACCGTTCGCCTGTCGAGCGAGTCACTCATACAGCGTCCAGCCACCGCTCACGCCATAGCTGGAACATCAGAATCGTCCAAATGCCCTTGGCATGGTTGCCAGCGCGCCGCGCATGTTCATCAAGCAGGCGGGCAACCTCCGGCGGGTTGAAAATGCCCTCGCGTTGCAATCGGGACTCGTTCAGATACTCGTGGGTCAAGGCGCGCAGATCGTCGTTGAGCCAAGCCGCAATCGGAATGCTAAAGCCGCGCTTGCGTCGCCTAATGATGCTATGAGGCAGCAGGTCGGATACTGCCCGTCGCAGCACGTACTTTCCGGTAAGGCCTCGCAGCTTCAACGCCACCGGAACGCGCTCAAGATGAGAGAGAACGTCCACATTAAGTAGCGGAACTCGCGTCTCCAGCGACGCTGCCATGCTGGCGCGGTCGGTCTTAGTGAGAACGTCGCCTTCCAGATACAACTTGAAGTCCTGATACAGAATTCTGTTCAGCGGATGCTCGGCGCGGCTGGCCAACGCCGTCTCGGCCAGCATGGCGTCGAACCCACAGTCGTTGACGGCGGGCCTGATATCCGGGTGCAGCACGGCCGACTTAGTCTCTCCATAGAGAGCACCCGTCAACATCTGATGCCGGCGCCAGTACGGTGCATCAGCGCCCTGGATAAACCGGCGAAGCAGAAAGTCAAACGCTGGGTAGCGCGGCGACGCCGGAAGGCGTGCGGCCGCACGTTCCACAACGGCATGCCGCAAGGTCGCGGGCAGCATTCGGTACATCGGCGCCAGCCGATGGGCCTGCAAGGTGGAATACCCCGCAAGCATTTCATCCCCGCCGTCCCCGCCAAGAACGACTTTGACGTGTTGGCGAGCGAATCGACTCACCAGATACGACGGAACGATCGAAGGATCGGCGAAGGGCTCGTCAACCTTGGTCAAGATCGTAGGTAGCGCCTCGTACAGATCGCTCGGGGTCACACGAAGCTCGTGGTGTGACGTGCCCAGATGCGAGGCGACACGGCGTGCGAACGCGCTCTCATCGAACCAACGCTCGGCAAACGACACGGAAAAGGACTGCACCGGCTCGTCGGTGGCCTCCGTCATCAAGGCCGCCACCGTGCTCGAATCGATCCCGCCACTCAGCAGAACGCCAATTGGTACGTCGCTCACCATCTCTTGCTGGACAGCCCGTTGCAGCACCTCGCGGAATGCATGGACATGATCGGGCTCACCACCGTGCAGCGGGTCGACCTCGGACTTCCCGAGGGACAGGTCCCAATAGGTCCGATCTCGGACCTCGCTCTTTGACGCCGTCAGCAAGTGTCCCGGCCGGAGCTTTCGCACGCCGCGCAGAATGCTGGCCGGAGCTGGAATGTATTCCAGTGACAAGTACTGACCGAGAGCCTCATAGTCCAGCTCACGAGGGACCAAGCCACTGTTCAGGAGGGCCTTCAACTCAGATCCAAACAACAGAGCGCTGCCGATGTGAGCAAAATAGAGTGGCTTGATCCCGGCACGGTCTCTCGCCAATAACAGTCGCGCCTTAGCTTCGTCCCACAGTGCGATGGCAAACATGCCGTTCAGATGACTGACAAAGTCGTCGCCCCACTGCTCGTAGGCATGGACGATCACTTCGGTGTCCGAGCGCGTGCGGAATCGGTGACCGAAGTGGCGTAGGTTGTCGCGCAACTCGGCGAAGTTATATATCTCTCCGTTGAACACGACATGAACCGTGCCCGTCTCACTGGTCATCGGCTGGTCGCCGCCCTGCAAGTCGATGACGCTGAGGCGACACATCGTCAGCCGCACGGGACCGCGAATAAGCGACCCGTGGCCGTCCGGCCCCCGGTGAGCCAGTGACTCGCGCATAGCACGTAGCGTTTCTTGATCGTCCGGCCTGCGATCGTCGAGGCGGAAGATACCTGCTATCCCGCACATGGCCGGCTCAAGCCAACGCGTGATCCAGTGAATCGTGGACAGGGACCGGATTTGTGCTGATCATGTCGCCCGTGCTGCTGTTGGTCAGATCAACTGCTCACGCCACGTGGCCGGTGCGTGCTCGCCGCCGATTTCCAGGCTGTTGGGCAGATACGCCGGCTCGCGCGGACCGACTTCGCGCGCCCACCGCACCATGGCCTCCACACCCTTGCGCAACGTGGTCGTGTTGCGGAATCCCAGGACCTGTTCGGCCGCATCGTGCGCGCAGAATGCCTTTTTGACCTCGAGCGGTCGGCCCGGCATGTATTTGGGCTCCAGGCCAGCCGGCCACGGTCCACCGTCAAAGAAGACATCTCGAACGACATCCGCAAGCTGGTTGATCGAGACGTCCTCCGACGAGCCGACGTTGAAAATGCGCCCGTTCGAACGGTCGCTGAGGCCGCCGTCGACCATCACGGGATTCGTGTCGCCGATGTACGAGTACGCGCGGCGTTGTTCCCCGTCGCCGTAGATGTGGATGGCACGGCCCCGCAGCAGCGAGTTGATGAAAATCGCCACCACGTTCCGATACGGATCGGCCAGGTTCTGGCGCTCGCCGTAGACGTTGTGCGGCCGAAAGATGGAGTAGTCGAAGCCGTGCACGGCCGAGAGGTGCTCGGTGGCGGCCTCCATGGAAGCCTTCATCGCGGCGTAGACGTCCTCGGGCAGGCGCGGCATCGTCTCTCGAAACGGTGGCTGCTGCGCGCCGTACACGCTCATCGAACTGACCAACACCATTTTCGACAGCCTGCGGTCGATGGCCGGCACGAGGGTGTTCAGGTACCCGACCATGTTGTTGTCCATGGAACTGAGCGGGGTGAACTGGCTGCGTCCCTCCGTAGCGTCCGCGGCGAAGTGAAAGATGACCTCCGGCGCCGCGGACGCCACAAGGTCGGCCGCCGCCTCGCGATCGGCCAGATCGCACTCCACAAACTCGGCGGCGGGATTGACGTTTTCCACGAAACCGCCAATGAGGCTATCGGCAGCGGTGACCTCGTGGCCTTGATCGAGCAGGCGGTCGACGGCATGGCTTCCCATAAAGCCGGCTCCGCCGGTTACCAGCACGCGCATGGGCTGCTTCAGCACACTCCGATCAGGCTGCGAGAGGTCGGGAAACTCAGCTTCAGACGCTTGTCACGGCGACGAGATTCTAGCCCAGGCAAGGCTCGTGACGGATTGCGGCCGCCCGATGCCAAGTCTTCAATCGGGACGGCGTGAATCCCGCAGCTATGCCGACCAGGGCGCTAGCCACGCCAGCCCGACCCGCGCCGCCAGTAATCCCGCAGCTAGCAGCAGCAAGCTCGCCGTCAGGAAGACCGGCTTTGGCCATCGCGCCGTCCACCGCCACAGCCGATGGAGCGCCACGCCTCCAAGAAGGCAGGTGGTCAAGATCACGAACGTCGCTCCCGGCGCATGCGCGCGCCACACCTCGATCGCCAGCGATCTGGGCGTCACGCGACGCCAAGCCTCCAGCACGAGATCCACATTCCCTTCGCCGACATCGTCGCGCGCCGCCGCCCGACCTTCTGGATAGGGATCCGTTCGGCTTGCCCGAAGCGTCAGGGGCGTGGAGGAATCGAGCGGATTGATGACCTGAATCCGCAGTAACCGCCCGCTCATGTCGACCGTTCCCGGGACTCTGATCGGTATCGATCCGTCAGCACGAACCCGCGCCGACGACTCGAATAGCAGGTCGCTCGAAGACTGCTCGGCATCGCGCACCCTGACGATTACGGCCGCAGGCCACGGTTCAACCGCGAAGAACCGAATCTCACGTAGCGGCGTTGGCGGAGCCACCACGGTCTGCTCCAGCAGTTCGCCCTTGAACACCGGCCCAAAGTCCAAGTTGGCGGGGTACACCGGGAACCCTGGCCACTCGCGCTCGGCACGGGCAAACACAATGAGAGCGGCCAGCACCACAACTACACTCGCCGATACGACAAGACCTAGGAGCGTGCGTGACCGTTGCGACATCAGCCAATCCCAAACCATGGTCTAGCGCCGCGCTGACAATGCCATGTCGGAATCGGCTGCCGCGCATGTCCGTAGCGGCCGCGTGGATAACCGCCGTCGTCACGGGACTGGCCGTAGTGGTTGCGCTCTTCTGGGCCGTGATCGTCACGCCGGGTGACCTTCAGCAGCGCGATCTCTACCCCTCGCTCGTATTGGATCGAGTCGTCGAACACAGCGTTTACCCACTCTGGTCCCCGCGCGGCACCCTGAGTATTGCGGGAACTGGACGGCTGCCGATCACTCTGGGGCTCGTCGCGTTCGCAAAGCTGATAGGTCTTGAGGGAGCAACGTATGCGCGTCTCATCGTGCTATGGATCGCCGGCCTCGGATACGTCAGTGCCTTTGCCTCGTTTGCACTCATCAGCCGCTGGCGACCGTCGATCCCAAGGTCAAGTGCGGCGCTTGGCGCCATGGTCACCGCGGTCGCATTCGTGGTCAATCCATGGACCATCGCGCGCCTGGAACACAGCTGGTTGCTGGCGCAATGGGCAGCCGTACCCCTGGTGCTGGGCCTGTTCATCGAAGGAACTAGGACACATCAACGACGTTGGATCGTTGGATCGGCGCTCGTGTTTGCGCTGCTGGGCGCCACCCAGCCCCACTACTTGGTCTTCACGACGTTGACGGTAACGGCCTGGACCGCCGGTACGTGGACGGCGAACCGGCAATGTCGCCGACGAACACTTTCGGATGCTGGTGTTTGGGCAGCGGTGCTAATCCCGCTGCTGGCCTACCAGATTGCCCCGTACACAGCCGTCAAACTCTACGGGGGAAGCCCTGATCCGGCGTACACGCTCATGGATCAGACGCAAACCACCATCTCCCGCTACCAGGACCTGCCGACAACCCTGCAGGGAATCGCGAACTTCAACTGGCATGACCGTCTCCTTCTGCGGGATGCGTCCCGCCTCCCGTGGGAGGTTGCCGGCTGGGTTGCGGCACTTCTGCCGCTATTGGCCGCCGTGCAGCACCGCTGGGGGGCGCCATCCCGCCACTTGGCAATAGTCGGTTACGTAGCGGCGCTGGTCGCGGCCTCCTCGGCTTGGGAGCCCACCGCCGACGCTTATCAGTCCGCCGTGAATACCACACCCGGCTTGTGGGTCTTTCGCGAACCCGACCGCGCTGTCGGACTGTTCGTTATGGCGCAGGCCTTCGGTGCCGGCTTTGTGATCGCAGATCTCACTTGCCGATGGACGAGGCGCCAGCAGCTCAGGCAAGTGATCGGGCCTACGCTGCTCGTCCTATATCTCGGATTGGCCCTCGGTGTTCACGCAACACCGTCCGTCCCTCTGCTATGGGACCAGGATCGTCTTGGATACGTCCCACGCGCGCTGCCGTCGGACTATCGGCAGGTCTTGCATGCGGTGAACGCCGATGCCGGGCCCATGGGCCGTGTCCTCGTCGTGTCGTCTGACGACCGGACTCCGCCCTGGGACGAAAATCGCGTCCTCCGACTCATGGAAGCGGCAAGCCTGGCCAACCCGTCGCTAACCGGCGACACGCGCTCGCCTGTGCCGCCGGCACCCGTGGCTGGGCGCTGGCTGGAGTTTCTCTTGGGCAATGAACCAGCGCAGGCTCTCGAAGCCGTGCGGCAGGCCGGCTTCAGTCACATCGTCGTGACACGCGACTGGCCCGACGGCGACCAACTCGCACAAGACCTTCTCGAGTCGCCTGACATCGAAGTTGTAGCGTCCGGACCTAACGTTTTGGCGGTCCGCCTCGGAAGCGCTAAGCCTCTCGTCGAAGCCGCGGAGCCCGTCTGGACTGACCGATTGGGCGGTCTGGCACCTGCAAGTTCGGTGCGCCTGCTTGCCAACCACCAGGACAGACCTCCGCTTCCCCATCGACTGGTGACCGCAGGCACAACGGAAGACGCGGTTTTCGCCTCCGATCCTAGCGTCCAACTCCTGCCTGTTACTCCGTGGTTCGGCTTCCATGGATCGCGCGGCGGCTGGACTCGGGGTGGCGCATACGCCGACGAGCGGCAGTCATGGTCCAAGCGCCTCCAACGCGAGAATCTACAAGACTGGACGTCGGACTATGGACTGGGTCTGGCGTATGCCGCAGCTGGCGGAGAGCGCCAGCCACTCGAGATTGATTTGTCCGACTCCTCCGATCAGGGAATGTGGCTGCGCGTGTTCACCAGTCCGATCTCTACCTGGATCGATGTCACCGGGCCCGACCATGCAATACGGCTGCCCACGTACGGTGCCCAGGCCACATGGGAATGGAGACTTGTCGGTGTGCCTCGTACCAGGGTGATTTCAATCCAGGCCGGCCCAGGCCTCGAGGCGGTGAGCACCGTCGCCCTCGCTCCTTCTGGCTGGCGTCCCTCAACCGCCTCAGCCATCACACCGCTGACGCAACCGCGTCTGGAAATCTCGCAACGTCACCGCACCCGAATCGAGGTGACCGCCTACGACGCTGACGGATCGGCCTTCGTCATACTCCGCGAGTCCTACGACCCAGTCTGGCTGGCAACGGTGAACGGAAAGGCCTATGCGCCAGTGCTGGCCGATGGCTTGTGGAATGGCTACGTCGTGCCCGTCAGCGACGCAATGAGTATCACATTCGAATACGCGCCGCAGCGCTGGTACGACATCGGTATCAGCATCTCGACCGTGACTGTGTCGACGCTGCTCATCGGGTTTGCGCTCTGGTATACGTCTCTCCGAAGGGTCGTTGGCACAATCCGTCATGCCTCAGGTCAAAGGACCGATAACCAAAGATAGAGCGAATCCAGCAAGAAGCGCCGCCCCGAAGGATGCGAACGGCAACTAGGGAGCCCAGGGTGGGACTCGAACCCACAACCTGCGGTTTACAAAACCGCCGACCCACGGTTCCGGGTAGGTCGGGACAGTCTCTGTAGACCTGTTGTCCGGCGTCGCACTGTCTCGGCTGGTTCCCGTCGGACGGCGGCAGTCTCCGAAAAACTGGTCCAACGACTGGTACAGCAGCATCCACGGCCAGCCACTCGCGTAACGCGCGCCGATCCGGCCGACGACTTGTGGGACGAGATCGGGTGGTTCCACCTGGACGGCGGTCACGACGACATCATCCTCGCGCCGACGTCGCCGGTCACGGCGCGGCGCGTCCGCGCATTGGAGGCCGGATGAGCGTCGATCGGCCTGACCTGGCCGACATGGCCCGGAGGATGCGGGACGGCCACTGGCGAGTACTCGAACGGATTGCGGAGCACGACCCGGCGTACCTCTGCCCCTGGGATAAGGGCGGGATGTACAGGGATGATCGCCCAGCCGACGTGATTGTGTGCAGCCCGCTGGACATCGACCTGTTTACCTGGTTCAAGCAGCACGAGGACTGGACGACGTTCGGCGACTGGGACGACGCCCGCTGCGCCTACCCGGTTCGAGTCACCGACGCCGGCCGCGCCGCGCTGGCGAATCGCGATGCCTATGACCTGGAACCCGTCCACGGTGGCTTGATCGAGCCTGGGTGGACGTGCGTTCCATCCCCCCAAGCAGCCAGGTCGCCGTGATGCCCGCCCGCACCTACAGCCGCCCCGCCGTCGAGGCCTGGGGGGACCGGATGTGGCGATGTTCGCGCTGCGGCCAGGAGCGCCACAGCTCGGAGTTCGAGGGCCAGCCGTGGGTGGATCCATGCGACCCGTGCCGGCGCCGGATCCGCTGCAACTTGGAATCGAAGAAGGCCGCCATACGGAGGCGGCGCCAGCGCAACTCGATGGAGGTCACGCATGTCTGACTCACGACGCCCCGTCCGCCGGCGCCGCCGGCGACGACGGATGTCTGGACCCATAGAGCGCGGGATGGACGCGGCTCGCGCTGCGGTGGAATCGCCGATCGACATGTGGAGCGACCTGGCCCTGTCGGCGTTCACGCCTGCGCTGGGGTCGGGGCGCGACGATCCCGAAGAACGCGCCAAGGCCCTGGCCAGGCGCAAGAAGCCGCAGACGGCGCGGCGGCGCACGGACGTCCAGGCCACGCGCACCGAGCGGCCGAGCCGTCAGCGGCGCCGCTGGTGGGAGCGGACGTTCGGCACGCCGTACACCGGGCAGCTCACGGACGCGGAGGCGGAGGGACGGGCCGATGGCTGACGTGTTGCCAATGGAGGGCGTGACGTTCACCCCGCCGAAGCGCCCGCCGGCGCGACGGGTCCGAGCCCTGATCGTGCTGGACCCGATGGGCACGTCGGCCAAGCCGCCCGAACTGGAGTACATCGAGATCCGCGACGACTACCGGGACTTCTGGGGCCTGCACCTGGACGCCGAGCGGGCCGACACCTTCCGTCCGGACCGCATCGGCGTGGTGGACCTGATCGTGTTCGATTGGGGCGGCATGGCGGTCGGAAACTCCATGCTCCAGCACCAGTTGCGCTACCTGCTGCGCTGGGCCGAGGACCATCCCAGCGCTCTCGTCGTCATCCATTCGGCCACGTCGTGGCGGTTTCTCCGCTGGGAGATCGAGGACCACCAGCTGCCCGACCTGGCGAACGTCGTCTTTGACGGGGAGGTCGAGTGGGATCCGCCCGACTGGTGGTTGCACGCTCTGCCGCTGATGGAGGCCTCGGATGTCTGACGCTGCAGGCCCGACGAACTACGGCCATCTCACCTGCTTCGTCTGCCGGCAACCGCTCTTGCGCAGGTGGAACCGAAAGCGCGACGTCATGGCCTACGCCTGCGCCTGCGGGCTGTGGGATCTCGAGCCGCCGACCTATCGATGCTCCTTTTGTGATCGCGAGTTTGAGCCGGATCCGAAGAAGCCGTTCCGCTTTTGCAGTTGCGTTGATTTCGAGTGTTGTCATGCGCCGATCGAAGCGAATGGCGAATGCTCGAACGGATGCTCATGCGAAAACGTCCACGCGCACGATTGCAGCGAAGAGCCGCCCATCGAAGAGTTGACATGCTCGGATGAGTGCAAGCGACGCCTGCCGCGCGCATTGGAGGGTCTCGCGCTCGCGCCCGACTGGCGGGCGGCATGACCAATTCGGTCCAGAGCCACAGCGACGCCGCGCTGCGGGAACACTTCGCCGGCCGAGCCGCGCGTGAGCGAGCCGCCATCCAGGAGAAGCGGGCGGCCATCCGCGGCCCGTTCTACCTGTGCCATCCGGACGTCGCGTGCGGCCGCTACCACGACCCCGGCGATCTGCGCTGGATCGAGCGCGCGTGGGTGCCGGACGGCTGCCTATTCGGGTGGGTCTGCCGCCCGACGGCGGTGGCGTGCTGCGAGTTGTGCGTGATCGCCTGGGACGGGGCGGACCTGACGCTGGCCGACTTCGTGGCGGAGCACGGCCCGTGACCCGCGACGTCATGCCCCCGAGCGACCTCGACGCCGAACGCGCGCTCCTCGGATCCATCCTGATCGACGGCCGCCGCTTCGACGACGTCGACGGCATCGTCCGACCCGACGACTTCTATGCCGCGCGGCATCAGCGCGTCTACGAAGCCATGGCGTCGCTGGCGACCAAGCGCATGGCGATCGACTACCAGTCCGTCGTGTCGATGCTGTCGGACAGCGGACACCTGGACGAAGCGGGCGGCGAGGATCGGATCGTCGAGCTGGCGTCGGCCCCGCCCCCCCCCGTGCCCCCCGCGCCCCGCCCCCCGCCGCCCCCCCCCCGGTGGCTTATGCGGCCCGGCGAGCACGCAGCCCGCCGAGCCCGGGGCCAGGCCCCC
>VXPS01000413.1:0-1041 GCA_009839425.1 Chloroflexota bacterium | reverse complement strand
CCCCACCCCAACACACCCCCCTCTCTCCCGCCCCCCGCCTATTTTTTTAAAACCCCCCCGGGCCGGGCCCCCGCGGCCGCGGGGGGGCCGCCCCCCCCCCCCCCGTTCCACGCCGAGACCTATGCCGCGCTGATCGCCGACTGTTCGATTCTGCGGCGCGTCACGCACGCAGCCAGCGATGCCGTGCGCCTGGCCCACCAGGAGCGGCCGGCGCACGGCGACCGCACCCGGGCCGCCATCGTGCTGGACCAGGCCCAGCGGGCCATGTTCGACATCCAGCCGCGCAACGCCGGCCAGCACCGGCGCCCGATCGGTGAGGTGATCGCCGCCGTTCGGGATCGCATGGATCAGCGGATCCGCGACCGAGAGGCCGGCGGGTCGGACCTGACCGGCGTGCCCTCCGGCTACCAGCAGCTCGATGCCATGACCGGCGGGTGGCAACCCGGGGACCTCATCGTCCTGGCGGCCCGCACGGGCGACGGCAAGACGGCGTTCGCGGTCAACCTCCTATGCCGGGCGGCGCATAAGCAGATCCCGGGCGCGTTCTTCTCGCTTGAGATGCCGGCCGAGCAAATCGGGATTCGCATGGTCAGCATGGTGGCCCGCATCGACGGGATTCGCATCCGTGACGGCAAACTCGCTCACCGCCTGGACACGGACGAACCGGGCGAGGTCGTGCGGGCCATGAGCACCGTCGCCGAATGGCCGGTGCACATCGACGACACGCCGGCGCTCTCGACGATCGATCTTCGCCGCGACGCGCGTCGCATGGTCCGCGACTACCAGATCGGGATTATCTTCGTCGATTATCTGCAACTTATGACGGCGGGCATTCGCACCGAACGACGGGTCCAGGAGGTGACGGAAATCACCCGCGCGCTCAAGGCGCTGGCCCGCGAACTCAACATCCCGGTCATCGCCTGCGCGCAACTTAATCGGGCGGTCGAGGAGCGCACGGACGGCCCCCGGCTGTCCGACCTGCGCGAAAGCGGATCCATCGAGCAGGACGCCGACATGGTGCTGTTTCTCCATCGTCAGGCC
>VXPS01000405.1 GCA_009839425.1 Chloroflexota bacterium | reverse complement strand
CCCCCCCCCCCCCCCCCCCCCTTTTTTTTTATCCAAACCCCGCCCCCCCCGATAACCACCTTAACGTCCGTCGGCTGCGTACTTGGTTTATAACTTTCCGGGGGGGGGTGGCCACTGCGCCTCCTGGTCCGATGAGAGCCTGGCCCTGGGGCGCCGGGGCCACGCTGGTATCGAGCTGCAACTCAACGGCGAGCACCGGCGGAGTGACCTGGGTGATCTCGATGCCCGGCGGAACGGTAATGACGGGTCGAAGTTGGTGGCGCCCGGGGCTGAGATTCGCAATGTCCAGCTCTGCCACGACATCCCCGGCTCGCAACGCCTCCAAAGCCTCGACCGACCCACCGACGACCACCTGGACCGAGGGTTGTGACACGGCAACAATCAGATTTGGTTCGGCGTTAATGACAACGACGGCCGCCAGGATGGTGCTGGTGTCGGCGAGTGGTTCGACGACAACGACGATCACGGCCGTCGGCTCGTCGCTCACAACTCGCACGCCGACCGGACTGTCAAACCCGACATTGCCCTCGACATCGCCACGCGCACCATCAATATCGAGGGGAACGGTGCTGACCGCGCTGATTCGTTCGATGTCTTCGGGCTGACCGCTGATCTCGACTGTGGTTGGCACGACGCCGATGTCGCGAACGAAGAAGCCAGGGGCAACACTGCCGGTGAGTTCGGCGAGGACCGGTACCCGTTTGCGACTCGTGATGCGCGTGATTGGCACGCGGACCTGGGCGGTCTGCGGGTCAAGGCGGACGTTCTGGACTTCATTACCGCTGCGATCGGTTGGCAACAGGAGCGCCTGCGTCGAGACGTCGCTCGTGGCGCCTTCCAAACTCAGATTAGCCACGACGGAGGCAACCTCCTCTATGTCGGAGGCTCCGCCGCTGACCTGGATGCTGGCCGGGCTGGACACGACGTTGTTCAGGTCGGCGCTGAATCCGACCGCCGGCGCGCTTTCGAGTCGGGCGGTCACTTCAAAGGCCCGTATTTCGAACGGGTCGATTTGAACGGTGACGGTTTCGGGCGTGACGCGGACGACTTCCATAGCCGCGTCCGCCACAGCTACCTCCACAGGAAGCTGATGGACGCCTGAACCAATGCCGGCCAGATTCACGCGGGCTGAGAAGTCTCGGACGGTCAGTCGCCTCAGGTTTTCACGCGGTCCGCCCACGGTCACGCGAACTGGCTGGATTTGACTCGCCAGCACCAGGCTTGGTCCAAGGTTGACGTCGTCGACCTGGATGTCGTCGTCAATCAGATCCTGAATGTTGGGATTCTGCTCAAGCGTCCAGACCACCCACACCAACGCTGAAAGGACCAGCGCTACCAGAAACCGAACACCCAGGGTGCGAACGAAGAAGCGTCGCGCCAGGATGATGCGTCGCGCGCGGCGGCGGCGCGTGGCGTTCACCTACTGCGGGAAATCCAGGCGGGCAGCCCCTGTAGTCCGGCGCCGCGCGTTTGAACTCGCAACGCCGTCTCAAGGCGGCGGCGCAACTGGTCCGGCGTGAGATGACGTTCGAGGCGACCGTCCACGGCCATCGAGATCCCGCCGGTCTCCTCGGAGATGATCACGGCAATGGCATCCGTGGCTTCGGTGATTCCCAGGCCGGCCCGGTGGCGTGTCCCAACATGATCCTGGGGACCCAATTCATCGCTGAGGGGAAGCATGACGTGGGCGGCAACTACCTCGGTGCCATTGACCAGGAGAGCGCCGTCGTGAAGTTCCGAGCCCGGATGAAATACGGTGACCAGCAAGTTGCGCGAAAGGCTGGCCTCCAGGCGCGTGCCCGTGCTGGCGAACTCATCGAGCCCGCCCTGGCGTTGGACCACTATCAGGGCGCCCCACAGCCGGGCCGACAGTTCCTCGGCCGAGCCGACCACGGCGTCAATCATCTGTTGCGTCTGTTCAGTTGTGACGATTCCAAATGGATGTGCGACCAGCGTCCCGGTTCGGCCGACCCGCTCCAGGAGTCGACGCAACTCAGGCTGAAAGACCACGATGAGAGCGAATGTCGCCACGAGCAGTCCTTGGTCAAGGATCCAGTTAATGAGCTCAAGCTGGAGCACGCGACCAATGACGAACAAGCCAACAGCCACAACCAGCAGGCCGCGGAGCAGCTGATCGGCCTGCGTTCCCCGAATCAGCGAGAGCACGGCATTGAAGAGGAGGGCAACAAGCAGAATCTGAATGGCGGCGCCAAAGTCAAACTCACTTGCGAGGTACTCAAGCTGTTCCACGGGAGCCGCTTATCGTCAGCGCCGACAGTATTTCAGTCTACCTACGCTCCCAACTCATCGAAGGCGGCGTCGCCGCGCATGATTGCCACGAGCAGGGCTTTTTGCGTGTGCAAGCGGTTCTCGGCCTGATCGAACACCACCGACTGGGGTCCGTCGAGGACGGCGTCGGTGACCTCCTCGCCGCGGTGAGCGGGAAGGCAATGCATGAAAATGGCATCAGGGCCTGCCATCGCCATCATGTGGTTGTCCACGCAGAACGGGGCGAAGATCTCACGACGCTCCGCAGCCTCGTGTTCCAGGCCCATGCTGACCCAGGCGTCGGTATAAACCACCTGGGCGTTATTGACGGCAGATTCAGGATCGTTGCCAATCTCGATGCCGCCTCCGGCGTCGTCAGCGATCTCCTGTGCGCGTTCCAGGATGTCGTCGTCGGGCTCGTAGCCCTCGGGCGAGGCGACGCGGACCTGCATGCCCGCTAACGCGCCGGCAAAGAGCAGCGAGTTGCAGACGTTGAAGCCGTCGCCTACGTAGGCCAGCCGGCGGCCCACCAGACCGCCCAGATGCTCGCGCATGGTCAGAACATCCGCCAGCGCCTGGCAGGGGTGGGTGAGATCGCTGAGGCCGTTAATCACGGGAATGTCGGCCCAGGCGGCCAGTTCTTCAAGGGTGCGGTGCGCGTAGACGCGGGCCATGAGCGCGTCGACCCAGCGCTCCAGGTTGCGGGCGATGTCCGGGATGGACTCGCGGACGCCGATCTGGGTGTGCTCGTTCATCAGGTCGACCGCGAAGCCGCCGAGCTGCGACATGCCCACCATGAAGGTGGTACGGGTACGCAGGGACGCCTTCTCGAACAGCATGGCGAGGCTGAGACCGGCCAGAAGCGGATGCGGCTGGCCGTTGGCCTGCATGGCCTTGAGCTGAGAGGCGCGGTCCAGCAGGCACCGGAGCTGGTCGGGCGAAAGATCTGCCAGCGTCAGGAAGTCCTGCCCGCGAAGGTCAGTCGTGGTTGCGTGGAGGGTCAATAGACGTGCTCGAAGTCGATGCCGGTGTAGTAGGCGGCCAGGATCTGTTCGCCGTTGGCCCCGGCCGCAGCCATGGCATTGGCGCTGCGCAGCGGAAGTCCGATGCCATGGCCGAGCAATGATTGTCCGCGGCTATAGGGATCGTCGACTGCTATGGCCCAGGGTTTGATGGGTCCGCCCCATTCTTCATGCCAACTGCGGGTACGGCCGTCGGCACGCGAGAAGTAGACAGCGTGGATGGTACGACCCTCATATGTAAGCACACAGCCTCGCGTGTCGTGGATGGCGTCCCGCAAGCGGGTGCCCGACAGCTCGCGCGCGTAGCCGTGGTAGACCTGATCGCGCGTATAGAGCGTGGGGGTGTGGCGGGTGGAGGCCGCCACGTCGAAAAGGGCGCCGCGTTCCCGGCGAGGGCCGCGAACCGTGTAGGCGTAGGTTCGAAACGCGATGGCCGACGCGCGCAGTGCTTCCCAGGGAATGTCGTCGTTCTGCTCCACGAGGCCGGAGAGGTAGTCGTCCATCGGCAGGGTGTTGACGACCCAGGCACTGCGGTAGCTGGGTAGCCAAGCGAACTCCATTGAGCCGCGGTACGTCCGCTGGGGAGACGTTTCCTCCAGGCGCAACAGGGACCCCTCGACAGGATCGACAAAGACTCTGCCAGCGGTCTGGATTTGGGTTCCGTCCGGGAGGTCGAGTATGTGCATCTCGTTGGGGATATCGCGGCGGATAGCCACGCGCTCGTCGCCGCCAAGACTGGCAAGGGCCATGCCGCCTTCGTCTCGGACCTCCAGGCCCGCGGTAGAGAAGATCGTGGCCTGGTGAACGCCCGGGTTGTCGTCGCTGATGTCGAGGAGGCCGACCCTGATGTCCGGCATAGCCAGGCGAGCCGGTGCGTCAATGATTGGGGCCTTGACAGCACGGGCGGTGAACCACTCGCTGCCGATTCGCAGATCCGGCTGGAGCCGGAATGGACCGGGGACCGCAGGCATCTGCAGGGCGATGTCGGCGGTGACGGACCCGCCCGACGCAACGTCATCCGACAGCGAGATTGGGCTGGGTGTGGCGCGAGTAGATGGATTGTGGGAGTCGGCCCAGCGCAACCCGATCGTGACGGCCCGGGCGCCGCTGGCTGCCCAGGTGTCGTCGCCGGTGTTCTTGACCGTGAGCTGAACGGACGTTGATGCACCGGGCGTCTGAGGCTGGGGTGGATGGACGGTGTAGGCGGCGTCGAGCCCGTCGTTTAGGGCGGCCAGATAGATTCGGCCGAGCGGTTCGATCTGGATAGGGACGTCGCGCGCCGCCAAATAGCTCAATTTGCCCCGTTGGAAGAACTGGGCGGTTTCGCCACCGGCCTCGGGCACTTCCTCGGAGATCGGGAGCCCGAGCAGGGCGGTCCGGCCAAGGCGATTCCAAAACTCCAGGAAGCCGAAGCGGACCGAATGACGGGTCTGCCAGATGTACTCGACGGTCGCCTCGCTGCGAAACGGAGCGATCTGCTGGAAATAGCGACCACCCGAGGCCACCTGTCCCAGCAGAGCGGGTTGTACCTCGTAATCCGTGCCGGCGTTCTCGGGCCAGTGCTCAAGCAGGAAATTAGCGAAGATTTGTGCTGAGCGGCCGTTGCGTTCGAAGCGCTCCGTAAGTGGATCGCCGACAATGGCGACGCCGCCCACGCGTTCTACGAAAGCACTGAAGATTGGGTCGACGGCGGCGTTGGACACGCCCGAGACTTCGGCCAGGACGCGTGCGGCAGGCAGCGTGGCCAAGCCGACGGCGCCAAGGGCGGCCGCACGTCCCAGGTCTCGTCGTGAGAGTTGTCGAGGCATAGACGATCAGCGTAACGGGTGAAGGGAGTGTTGGGGGTTACAAACCTCACCTTTCTGGGCGGCCGATTACGAGGGGCGTGTGCGTCGCTGCGGTCCCGGCGATTGGCCGCCGTGCTGCGAACGCCACATTTAGCGCGGGCATACTGACGGCGTGACGCAGGGCGCAAATTCTCGAATCTATCTCGATCACGCCGCCACGACGCCTCTGGACCCAGCGGTGTTTGAGGTCATGCGTCCATATCTCTGGTCCGAGGCCGGTAACCCTTCCAGCGTGCATGCCCCCGGGCGACGCGCGCGGGAGGGCGTAGACACGGCACGTGAGCAGATTGCCAGCGTGCTGGGCTGCAAGCCCGGCGAGGTGATCTTTACGAGCGGCGGAACCGAGGCGGACAACCTAGCCGTGATCGGGCTGGCGCTGGCCGAGATGGGGCGTGGTCGGCACATCGTGACCACTGCAATTGAGCATCACGCGGTGCTGTTCGCGGCGCGATCGCTGCGGGCCCGCGGGTTGGAAGTGACGGAGCTTGCTGTTGATCAGGCAGGCCGGGTTGATCCGGCCGACATAGAAGCAGCCGTTCGTCCAGACACGACGCTCGTGAGCATCGGGTTGGCGAACAACGAAATTGGGACCATTCAGGACCTGCCTTCGCTCGCACGCGTCGCACGGGCGGCGGGCGCGCGCGTGCATACGGATGCCGTGCAGGCAGCGGGACAACTCGACATAAATGTTGATCGGCTTGGCGTTGACCTGTTAAGTTTGTCCGCGCACAAGCTCTACGGACCCAAAGGGGCCGGCGCGTTGTTCGTGCGCGAGGGCGTTGACCTGGAGCGGCGAGCCTTCGGCGGCGCGCAGGAACGTGATCGCCGAGCGGGAACCGAGAACGTGCCTGGAGTTGTTGGGCTGGGTGAGGCTCTCATGCGCGCCGACACCGAACGCGAACGACGGACCGCGCACATGCGCTCGTTGAGTGCGGCGCTTGTGGAGCGGGTGACTGCCGGATGTTCGAAGGTACGGGTCACAGGTGATCCGGAGCGGCGACTACCCGCGTTCGCGCCGTTTGCGTTTGCGGATATCGACGCCGAGTCGCTGTTGATTCGGTTGGACTTGGAGGGGATTGCCGTTTCCACCGGGGCGGCGTGTACGTCGGGCTCGCTTGAGCCCTCGCACGTAATCGAGGCGCTGGGTCTGCCGGAGAATTTCCGGCGCGGTTCGCTGCGGTGCACGGTGGGATGGGGCACCACGCTGGATGAGGTTTGGCGGGCCGGCGAGGCGATCGAACGGCACGTACGGATGCTGCGAACCGTAGCGGCGTCGCCAGGAGCCGTGTAGCCGTGGATGTGCTGTTTGTTATTCCACCGTCCGTCTATCTGGGATTGCTGCTAGCCACGTTTATCAGCTTTACATTTCACGCGGTGATGGGCCGGCGCCAGAACTCGGGGTTCTTCTACTGGCCTTTCGGAGTGGCTGGGTTCGCTGGCGGCGCGCTGGCCGCCGGCGCAATTGGCGCCACATACATGGCGATCGGCGGGCTGCCGATTCTCGGTGGGTTCGTCGGGTGTCTGGTGGGCTTGCTGGTCGCACACCTGGTGCTGACGTGAGGGCGCTAGCGGCGCGCGTCCGTATGGCCGGAGACTTGGCGTTGCCGCACGGAAAACTGTGCTAGTTTTTTCGGACACGACGGACTCCGGGGAGTCGGACGGTGGTTGTCCGATTGGCCAAGCTGGCCCTGGGGTTTCTGATCGGGATGACTGCCGGGTACGCACTCAGTGTGATTCGACCCGCGGCCGACGCCGATCAACCGACGGAGGACTTCCCATAGCGCAGGCATAACCCACGGCTCGCACGTTTTCTAAGGCTGATTGGGAGGCAGCTTCCATCGGTCTTTCTTTGTTTTGCGAGCCCGACCCGCCTGGGGATCACCCAATGAATACCGCCCAGATTCGCGACCATTACCTGCGGTTCTTCGCCGAGCGCGGGCACCGTGTGCTGCCGAGCGCTTCGCTGGTTCCGGTGGGCGATCCGAGCGTGTTGTTGACGTCGGCCGGCATGCAGCAGTTCAAGCCGTATTTCAGCGGCGAACGGTCCTCACCCTATCCGCGGATCGCGACGGTGCAGAAGTGTTTCCGGACGACGGACCTGGACGAGGTGGGGGACCTGAGCCATCTCACGTTCTTCGAGATGCTGGGCAATTTCAGCTTTGGCGACTACTTCAAGGTGGAGGCGATCAGGTGGGCCCGTGAGCTGGTACAGGACGTGATCGGGATCGAAGCCGACCGGGTGTGGGCGACGGTCTACGAAGGAAGCCCGGGCGTGCCGCGTGACGAAGAGGCGGCGGATATCTGGGCCGACCTGGGACATCCGCGCGAGCGCATTGCCTACGCGGGCGAGGACAACTTCTGGGGGCCAACCGGGGATAGCGGGCCGTGCGGACCGACGACTGAGCTTCACGTGAACCTGCGCCCGGACTTGCCGGACGTGGGACCGCTCGCCGCGCCGGAGCGCTACCTGGAAATCTGGAACCTGGTGTTCAACCAGTACTTCAAGTCCGTGGATGGCGGGTTGACGCCGCTGGAACAACACGGCGTGGACACAGGGGCGGGCCTGGAACGTTGGGCGGTTGTGCTGCAGAACGTTGACTCGATCTACGAAACGGACACGTGGTGGCCGCTCGTGCTCACGGCGGCAGGTCGGGCCGGATTGGAATATGAGGCGGAACGCGAGAGCGGGCGCTCGCTGCGAGTGATTGCGCAGCACAGCCGGGCGGCAGCGTTCCTGATTGGCGACGGGGTGATGCCGGGCAACGAGGGCCGCGGTTACATCCTGCGTCGGAGCATCCGTCAGGGCGTACGGCACGCGCGGCAATTGGGTATCGAGTCGGATGCCCTTGGGCCGGTGGTGGAGACCGCCATCGACGTGATGTCCGAGGAAGGCTATGGGGACCTGCTGCCGCGGGCGGACTTCATCCGCAGCGTGGTCAGCGACGAGGAGCAGCGCTTCCGCCGGACCCTGGACGCCGGAGTGGCGCGGCTGAACGATCTCCTGGCGAAGGTGCCCACCGGCGGGCAGGTGGACGGCGTCCGGATGTTCGAACTGTATGACACGTTCGGGTTTCCCCCGGAGATCACGAGGGACATTGCGGCGGCTCGCGGGGTGGGCGTGGACGAAACCGGCTTCGACACCGCGCTGGCAGAGCAGCAGGCGCGCAGCCGCGCCGCGCAGTCTGACGGACATACGAGCGGTCTACCCACAGGGTTCGGTGAGTCGGTGTTCCTGGGTTACGACTTCGTGACCGAAGGCGAGGGCACGATCGTGGCACTGGCTCGCGAGGGCGAGTTGCTGGATAGCACGGCGGCAGACAGCAATGTGATGGTGGTGCTGGATCAGACGCCGTTCTACGGGGAATCCGGCGGTCAGGTCGGCGACACGGGCCTGCTGAAGGGGCCCAGCGGCTCGGCCAGGGTATCTGACACCCTCAAGAATTCTGAGGGCACGGTGGTCATGATGGCCGAGGTGACCAAGGGCCTGCTGTCCGTTGGCGAACGGGTGCGGGCCGAGGTGGACCGCGAGCGGCGCTTCAACATCATGCGGAACCACACGGCCACGCACCTGCTGCACGCCGGGCTTCGCCGCACGCTGGGCGACCACGTTCGGCAGGCCGGCTCGCTGGTGGCGCCGGACCGGCTGCGATTCGACTTCACGAATCCGGCGCCAGTGAGCGATGGCCAGATGCGTGAGATTCAAAGCTGGGTGAACTTGCAGATCCTGGGCGATCACCGGCTGGTCACCGAGTTGACTGAGGTGCAGGCGGCGGTTGAGGCCGGGGCGATGGCGCTGTTTGGCGAGAAGTACGGTGAAGTCGTGCGCATGGTCAGGTTGGGCGGGGTGAGCCGCGAGCTCTGCGGCGGGACGCACTGCGGCTCTAGTAACCAAATCGGCTTGTTCGCTATCGTGCAAGAAGGCGGAATCGCGGCCGGCGTGCGGCGCATAGAGGCCGTGACTGGCGCCGGAGCCGTGGCTTATGTCGAGCGGAGCCAGGACCTGTTGGCGGGAATTGCCCGTCAACTGGAGACGGCGCCGGCAGAGGCGCCGGACCGCGTGGAGCGTTTGCTGGATCAGCAGACAGACCTGCGGCGGCGGTTGCAGGCTGCGGAGCGCGCCGAGGCTCGTCGCCAGGCCGCAACCCTTGCTGCCGGTGCGGTTGCGGTCGGTCCAATCTCGCTGGTCGCGGCCAACACGTCCGTGACTAATCGGGACGCGTTACGAGGTCTGAGCGACGACTTGCGCGAACGCTTGGACTCACCCTGGGTGATCGTGCTGGCGGCGACCATCGATGGGCGTCCGGCGTTTGTGGCCGCGGCGTCGAACGAAGCCGTGACCGCCGGGGTCAATGCCGGGGCGCTGGCACGGGCCATGGCGCAGACGGCCGGCGGCGGCGGCGGCGGCCGGCCGGAGCTGGCCATGGCCGGCGGTTCGGATCCCTCCCGGATCCCGGCAGCGTTGGAGGCAGGGCAGGCCTACCTGGCAGATCTGGTCGCGGTGAAATGAGAGCGGTCAGGGAACGACGCCCTGGCAGGGCGCATCGGATTCGCGTACGGGAGTCCGGAATCTACCGGCGGCTGGACTATGGCGCGCCGCGGCAAACGGGAGGCGGGTTTGGGGATTCCGGCCGCAGCGTCATGTTCGAACGAATTGCGGTGGATGACGCGATGCCGAAGTCCACGGCATGGCGACTGCCGCGCTCGACAGTTGCGCAGGCTCGGCTGTGGCGTGAGCCTGTATCGCGGCAATTGATCGCAGCAATCGTGGGCGGGCTGGCGGCGATTCTGCTGGTCGTTGTGGCCTTTCAGTACTTCGTCGTTCCGTCGAGCACGATCACGGTGGCCCCGCGGGCTCAGCGACTACCGATCGATGCAACGGTGCGGATCGATCCGGATGCCGGAGCGCTGGATGTGGAGCGCGGGATCGTGCCGGCGACCGTAATGGACGCCACGGTGTCCGAGACGCTGACGAAGCCAACGACCGGCCGACGACGTGAGGCGCAAGGGGTTGCGAAGGGATTTGTGACCGTTCGTAATCGGACGCGCCAGGCAGTGGTTCTGCCCGTAGCGTCGCGGGTGATGACTGCCGACGGTACGGGTTTCCTGACCGACGCCGAATTCCTGGTGCCGCCGACGCTCCAGGTTGGCGGGCGCGACGTGCCGGGGGAGGCCATTGTCGCGGTGACGGCGGAGGCGCCGGGTTTGGCCGGGAATGCCCCGGCATTGGCGATCACGACGGTGGACGGGCCGTTTGGCGGGGCGCTGGAGGCGTTCAATCCTCAGCCGCTGGAGGGCGGCTCCGAACTGGAAGTGGCGTTGGTGTCTCCGCGTGACTTTGCCGAATTGGAAGAGCTGCTGACGGAGCGCTTGCAGAGCTCGGCCATCGAGCGCCTGCGGCGTGACCGTCCGGCAAACCAGACACTGATCGTGTGGTCGCCCGCCACGGGTAACCCTCAAATCCTGCGACGCGAATTCAGCGCCGAGCCGGATGAGCATGCAGATGAGATCTCGCTCTCAATGGAGATTCGCGCGCTCGGCACCGCCTTTTCGACGGACGACCTGGAAGCGGTGCTGCGGCGGCGTTTGCAGGATTCGCTGGAGGGCCAGGCGTTCGAAATCGACTCGGTTCGGGTGGTGGATACGGAGGTGTTGGGCGAACGCCAGGGGGTGCTGGATCTGCGCGTGCAGGCGATTGCGGAAGCCGTGGATACGATCGACCGCAATGCCGTGCGGGACACAGCGGCCGGTCGTTCGCTTGGCGAAGGGCTGCAGGCGTTGCGGTCGCTGCCGGGCGTGGACCACGTGACCGTGACGCACGATCCGCCGGATACAGGAAACTTTCCGAGAATCAGCTTTCGCATCGATGTCCAAGTCGAAGAGCCGCAGCCAATCCAGGCTCCATGACCCGGAGCGCCCGCCGCCCGCCCTTGGCCGGCGGGTCTGCGCGCTGGACTTGGGGGAGCGTCGGATTGGCTTGGCGATGACCGACGCGGGCGGATCGTTCGTGACTGTTCGGCAGGTGCTGCAACGAACCGGGGGTAGCGTCGACGCGGCGGCGCTGGGCGCGGTCCTGGACGCCTACCCAGGCGCAACAATAGTGATCGGACTGCCGTTGAATACGGACGGAACCGAGAGCGCGCAGGCCACGCGAACCCGGCGTTGGGCTAGCCAATTGCTCGAAGGTCGCAGCGAACCTGTCATTTGGAAGGACGAGCATTTGACCACGCAGGCCGCCTGGCGAGGAGGAGCAGCGGACGAGGATGTTGATGCGCGCGCCGCCGAGATTCTTCTAGCGGATTACCTCAGGAGTCAGTCCAGATGCTGAGTCGCGTGAGTGCGATTACGCAAGCGTTTGGCATCGTGTTGCTGACGCTGGCGGGCGTGCTGTTGTTGGGGTATTCAGCGGCGGCCCGATTTGCGGAGTCGCCGGCAGCGGTCGCCGCGCGGACAGTGCCATTCACTATTCCGGTTGGGGCGACGGCTTCGGACATTGCACAGGGGCTGCGGGAGGCGAGCCTGATTCGCAGCGATCTCCTGTTTCAGGTGCTGGTGGAACGCCGTGGGCTGGAGGGGGCGTTCCGCCAGGGGACGTTTCTCTTGCGCTCAGATATGACGCTTGACGAAATCGTACGAACGCTCAGTTCCGCCAACGCGGTGGACCAGACGCTGACGTTCCCGGAAGGTTGGCGGATGGAGCAGATGGCGGAACGGCTGGCCGACCAAACCGAGATTGACGACCTGGAGTTCTTGCGGCTGGCACGCGAGGGGACGGCGGCCTTTGCCGCAGAGTTCGATTTCCTGGCGGGGATGCCTTCCGGACATTCGCTCGAGGGCTATCTGTTTCCAGATACATACCAGATTGACAGGTCTTCGAATGCGCGGAATTTGATTCAACGAATGCTGCGGCGGTTCGATGAGGTGGTGACGCCGGAAATTCGCGCGGATGCGGCGGACAATGGGCTGTCGGTGCACGAGATGCTCACGCTGGCGTCCATCATCGAGCGGGAAGCGGTGCTGGACGAAGAGCGCGCCGTGATTTCGGGTGTGTTCCACAACCGGCTGGCACGTGGGATCCCGCTCCAGGCGGATCCAACGGCGCAGTACGCCATCGGACAGGCCGGGCCCGGAGCCCGATGGTGGAAGCCGGATATCACCGGTGACGACCTGCGGACGCAGTCTCCGTACAATACCTACGTGGTCAGTGGGCTGCCGCCCGGGCCGATAGCCGCGCCCGGTCTGGCTTCGGTCATTGCGGCGGCGAGACCTGAATCCACCCCGTACCTGTTCTTTGTCGCACGCGGTGATGGTTCGCACGCCTTTTCCGAGACCCTGGAGGAACACACACGCAACATCGAGCGCTATCTGAACTGACGGCGGGCCGGACGGACCGGCTGGCGGCTCGGCTGGGCGAGCTTGAAGTGGACGCCATGGTGGTAACCGGCGAGGCCAACCGGCGTTACCTGAGCGGGTTCACGGGCACGGCGGCGACGCTGCTGATCTCGGCGCAGGACCGGCGACTGGTGACGGACTCGCGGTACACCGAGCAGGCGACACGACAGGCTAGGGGATACGACGTGATTGAAAACGTCGACACGCTGGGCGTGGTGGCGGCCTGGATTGGCGAGCGCGGCATCGGCCGGCTCGGCGTGGAGTCCGAGCACACGTCGCTGAAACAGCATCGCGATCTGGTCGAGCGCCTGACGAAGGAGTCGCAGGCGGCGGAGGTGAAGCCGCTGGACGGCCTGGTGGAAGAGCAGCGCGTCGTGAAAGACGAGGCCGAGTTGGCGCTGCTGCGCGAGGCGGTGCGGCTGGCGGATGACGTGATGGCGGCAGCGGGCCAAACCGTGGCGCCCGGCATCACCGAGCGCGAGCTTTCGCTGGAGTTGGAGCGCTTGATCCGGGAGGCCGGGGATGGGCCGTCGTTTCCGACGATCGTGGCCGGCGGGCCGAATGCAGCCATGGCGCATCACACGCCAGGCCAGCGCCCAATTGGCGCGGGCGAACCGGTGATCGTTGATCTGGGCGTGCGGCTGGACGGCTACTGCTCGGACATCACGCGAACGTTTACGGCGGGCGAGTCCGACGGTCGGTTTGCTGAGATATACGCGATCGTGCTGGAGGCGCAGCTCGCGACGGAGGCCGGAACGTGCGCCGGGATGACGGGGCGCGAAGCCGATGCGCTGGCCCGCGAGGTGATTGCCGACGCAGGCTACGGCGGGAATTTTGGTCACGGAACCGGCCACGGCGTGGGGCTCGAGATTCATGAGGCGCCGACGCTATCTCCCCGTGGCGGCAATGTGCTGACTGCGGGCGCCGTTGTGTCGGTTGAGCCGGGCATTTATCTGCCGAGTTGGGGCGGGGTGCGAATTGAGGACCTGGTGGTCGTCGAGGCCGATGGCATTGACGTGCTGACTCAAGCCTGCAAGTGACCGAAACGGAAGAACAGACGTGCACTCTGAGAACTCATGGCTAAGGAGGCCGCTGCGTGATTGATGCGGGCGAACTGAGACGTGGATGGGTGCTGCGGATGGACGGCGATCTCTGTCAGATCATCGACTTTCAGCACCAGAAGATCGGCCGCGGCTCGGCCAACGTGCGGATCAAGGTGCGCGACGTTCGTACCGGGGCTACGACCGACCGCTCGTTTCAGGCCTCGAAGCGATTCGAGCGCGTGATCCTGGATACGCACAAGGTGCAGTACCTGTACCAGGACGCTTCTGGCTATCACTTCATGGATATGGAGACCTACGAGGACATGACGCTGTCCGCGGACGCGGTCGGCGAGGCGGCGCAGTACCTGACCGATGGGCTGGACCTAGAGATCACGTCCTTCGAAGGCATGCCGCTGGGAGTGGAACTGCCGATCAACGTGGACATTGAAGTCGTCGAGACCGAGCCGGGAGTGCGCGGCGACACGGCGACGGGGGCCACCAAGATGGCCCGGGTTGCAACGGGGCTGGAAGTGCAGGTGCCGCTGTTTGTAGAGACCGGCGACGTGCTGCGCATTGACTCGCGAAGCGGCGAGTACCAGACGCGCGTCTAGCGGTTGGGCGAGTCGTTGATGACCACCGACCCAGACTGGAAAGCCGCGCTCGACGAGGACGTTCCGCGCCTGGCCCGGTTGTTGCGGGAGACGGGCGCGGAGGAGATTGAGATTGGCGACGGTGCGCGGACGATTCGGGTGCGACGGTCGAGTGGACCGGGAGTCGTTGCCGCCGAGGCTGTAGCGGTTGACGACACGGAAGCAGCAGATGAAGGGTTGGTGGTGGTTGCCTCGGAACAAGTCGGCGTGTTCGTGGCGCTGACCGAACCCGGCGCGCCGCCTCAGGTGCAGATCGGTGACGCGGTCGAAGAGGGCCAGACCATCGGCTACGTGGATGTGCTGGGCGTGGCGCATGACGTCTGTGTGCCGGAGGCCGGGGTGATCGAGCGGTTGCTGGTGCGCGACGGCGAGGTGGTGGAGTACGGACAGCCGCTGGCGGAATTGAGGCGGAGCGGAGACGCGGACTAGCGGGCGAGCGTCAGCTTAGAGCGAAAGCGTTCCCAGAATCGGGGAAGGTCGCGGCGGTCCCAGGACACCAGGGCCGACGAGGCGGCGAAGATCGACGAGTAGGTTCCGATCAGGAATCCGGCGGCCAGCGCAACCACGAACAGTCGGATCGTGGGTCCGCCGAGCACGATCAGGGCAAGCAGCACCAGCAGCGCGGTGAGCGAGGTATTGAGCGATCGCGTGAGGCTCTGGTTGGCGCTGAAGTTGACGGTCTGCTCGAAGCTGGGCCGCTGCGCGTCGGCCAACCGCAGGTGGCGTTGCCGGTTCTCGCGAATGCGGTCAAACACGACGATGGTGTCGTTCACGGAGAAGCCGATGACCGTGAGGATGGCGGTGACGAAGAGCGCGTCCACTTGAACGCCGAGCGCGTGGCCCAGCAGGGCGAAGACTCCGAGAAGAAACAGCGCGTCGTGCAGGAGCGCGCCGATGGCGGCCAAGCCGAGCACCACCGGCCGCTCCATGCGGCGGAAGGCCCACATGACGTAGAGCAGGATGAGAGCGGAGGCCACGGCCACGCCGATAGCCGCCGCGCGGGTCAGTTCGGCACCAACCACCGGTCCGATGATGGAGAAGCCGAGTTCCTGGCCGGGTCCGATGCGCTCGAAGATGGACGCGACCAGCGCGTTCTTGGCTTCGACGTCCAGGGGCGGTGTGCGAACCAATGCGCCCCGGTCTTCGGTGAGCTGAACCGTGGCGCCCGGGTAGCCGGCGTCGACGGCAACTGCCTGGACGCCCTGCTGGGTAATGTCCTGGTCGAAACGCAGCTGGACGAGTGAACCGCCGGTGAAGTCGATGCCGGGCTTGAGGCCACCGGTGAGCAGGGCAATAACGCCGGGCAGCAGCAACGCCAGCGACAGGAGGTACCACCAGCCACGGCGAGACGTAATGGCAAACATCAGGTTTCGGAGCCCGCAGGAGCGCCGGCGCCGAATAGGCGCGGCCGGGTAAGGACCGGCAGGGTGATGGTCAGGCGGAGCAGGTTTCGGCTGACCGTGATGGCGCTGAACATGCTGACGGCCACGCCGATGGCGAGGGTGACGGCGAACCCGCGCACGCCGCCGCTGCCAAAGCCGAAGAGCACGGCGCAGATGATGAGGGTGGAAATGTTGGAGTCGCGAATGGACGGCCAGGCGCGGTTGAAGCCCGACTCGACAGCGCCGCGGATAGCGCGGCCGGCACGCAGTTCCTCGCGAGTGCGCTCAAAGATGAGGATGTTGGCGTCGACCGCCACACCCACGGAGAGAATGAATCCAGCCAGCCCGGACAGCGTCAGCGTGACGGGAATGAGTTTGAAGACGGCGAAGACGACCGAGGCGTAGACCATCAGCGCCAGGGCGGCCACGAGACCGGGCACGCGGTAGAAGGCGACCATGAAGACCAAGACGAGGAGGGCGCCGACGATGCCGGCCCGGAGGCTGGCCTGCAACGATTCCTGACCAAGGGTCGGGCGGACGCTGAGCGTCTCGACCACTTCCAGCGGGACGGGCAGGGCACCGTAGCGAAGCTGGATGGCGACGTTGCGGGCCTCGTCGGCCGTGAACGAGCCGCGGATGACGCCGCTGTCGCGGATCGCGGCCTCGATGCGGGCCGAACTGATGACCACGTCGTCAACGGTGATGGTGAGGACCTCGTTGAGGTGACTGGCGGTGTATGTCTGGAAGCGGTTGGCGGCGTCGGGCTGCAAGTCGAACTCGATCATGGGCGCTCCGAGCGAGTCGAAGCCGACGCGGGCGTCGCGCAGGTCGCGGCCGCGGAGCACGGTCTGGGAAGGATCGGCGGGTAACAGGGTTCCTTCGTCGATGAACTCGAAGCCGGTGTTGATGACCAGGAGCTGGCCGGTCTGGCGGAAGACGCGGATGGCTTCCTCCGGGTCATCAACGCCAGGGAGTTCGACGATCAAGCGGTTATCGCCCTCGATCTGGATGAGCGGCTCGGCTACACCGAGGGCGTTGACGCGGTTTTCGATGATGCGCTTGACGGCGTCCATGTCGCCGTCCTGCAGCTGCTGGTCCGGCGGGGGGCTGGCCTGGAAGCGCACATGGAGGCCGCCCTGCAAGTCCAAGCCTTGCCGGAAGCGGAGGTCCGACAGATCGCGGCCGGCGACCTGAATCGGCAGGCCGGGTGTGCCAGGCAGCGACACATACAGGGCGAAGCCGAAGATGACGGCGATGAAGGCGAGCGTGGCCCACTGACGTCTGCGCACGGACTTAACGATCTCCCGCGAAACCAGCGCTGATGATACGTCCCGGCGTTTCGCAGGCCGACCCTGGCTGCTGAGGCCAGGGTATTGCGGACGAATCGATGGGGGTGAAGGGGGGAACGCTCACGCGGCAGCCCGACCCCCATAGGGG
>VXPS01000094.1:10188-17312 GCA_009839425.1 Chloroflexota bacterium | reverse complement strand
CCCTAACTACGGGCGCCCCCGGATTTTTTTATAAGCCCCCCCCCCCAGCGGGCCCCCCGCGTCGGCGGGGGCGCGCGCGGCGAACCCGGGGCCCAGGGCCACGACCACGTCGGCGTCGGAGTCGCGCAGGTTCAGCGCGTGCGCGTGCCCCTGGCTGCCGTAGCCCAGGACCGCGACCCGCTTGCCCTGCAACTCGTCGGCCGTGATGTCGGCCTCGTAGAGAACCTTGCTATCCACGCGCACGTCCATTCCGGGGGCCGACGTCGTCGCGCGCGATGGCGATCACGCCGGTTCGGGAGATTTCCTCGATCGGGTATTCGGTAATCACGTCCAGGAAGCGGTCGATCTTGGACTGAGCGCCGGTCATCTGCACGATCATGGAGGTCTTGCTCACGTCCACGATTTCGCCGCGGAAGATATCGGTGATCTCGGCCAGGCCCGGCCGCTCGGTGGCCTTGACGCGCACCTTGATCATGGCGAGTTCGCGACTGACGGCGGGAGCGCCGGTCAGATTCCGGACCGAGACGACCTCGACCAGCTTATAGAGCTGCTTCTCGCACTGCTTGACTTCCTCCGCCGAGCCTTCGACGGCAATCGTCATGCGCGAGTAACCCGGCTCCTCGGAGTGTCCAACGGCCAGGCTGGCGATGTTGAAGCCTCGGCGGCGGAACAGGCTGGCCACCCGGGTCAGGACACCCGGATGGTCGGCCACTGTGGCCACGAGCGTGTGGGTTTCGGTCCCGTTCATCGCGGGTCCTCGATCACGCTGTTCACGCCGGTGCCCGGCACGATCATCGGGTAGACGTTCTCCACCCGGTCCACGTGCAGGTCCAGCACGACGGGACCGTCGTACTCGTGGGCCATGGCGATGGCGTCCTTCATTTCGTCACGCGAACTCGTGCCGACGCCGTGTAGCCCGAAGGCCTGGGCGACCTTGGCGAAGTCCGGGTTGTCCAGGAAGGCGCCCATGTAGCGGCCTTCGTAGAAGAACTCCTGCCACTGGCGAATCATGCCCAGGTGCGCGTTGTTGAGCACCGCGACCTTGACGTTGATGCCCTCGGCGGCCAGCGTGTTGAACTCCTGAATGTTGATCAGCAGCCCTCCGTCGCCGGTGACGCACCAGACGTCCTGCGACTCGTCCGCCAGCTTGACGCCCATCGCGGCGGGCAGGGCGTAACCCATCGGCCCGAGGCCGCCGGCGCTGAAGAACATGCGCGGACGCTCGTACCAGAAGTGCTGCGATGCCCACATCTGGTTCTGGCCCACGTCGGCGATGACGCGCGCCTCGCCGCCGGAGATGTCGTAGATGGCCCGCACGACTTCCTGCGGCAGCACGGAGTCGGGGCTGTCGGGGATCTTGAGGGAGGGGTGGTCGCGCCGCCAGCCGTTCATCTGGTCCAGCCAGGGCGTGCGGTCGCGCGATTCGATCAGGGGCAACAGCTTCTGCAGGGTGAGTTTCAGGTCGCCGACGATCGGCACGTCGGTCTCCAGGACCTTGCCGATCTCGGCGGGGTCGATGTCGATGTGCACGACCTTGGCGCCCGGCCCGAACTCGTCCTCCTTGCCCACGGCGCGATCGTCGAAGCGGGTGCCCAGGCCGATGATGCAGTCGGTCTGGCGCATCGAGAAGTTCGCGTAGGCCAGGCCGTGCATGCCCAGCATCCCGAAGGAGAGGGGATGGGTCTCGGGAAACGTGCCCACGCCGTGCAGCGTGCTGACGACGGGGATGCTGCCGCGCGTGGCCAGCTGCAACAGCTCCTCGGCGGCACCGGAAATGTCGATGCCGTGGCCGGCCATGATGATCGGGCGCTCGGACGCGTTGATGACCTCGGCCGCCTTGCGAACCATGCGAGCGTTGCCGACCTTGGACGGCCGGTAGCCGCGCAGGTTCACCTGGTCCGGGGCGGTTTCGGTGGTGGTTTCCAGGAATACGTCCTTGGGAATGTCGACGTGAACCGGGCCCGGACGACCGGTGGAGGCCAGGTGGAAGGCTTCCGACATCACGCGCGGCAAGTCGTCCACGTCCATCACCAGGTAGCTGTGCTTGGTGATCGGAATGGAGATGCCGGTGACGTCGGCTTCCTGGAAGGCGTCGGAGCCGATGGCCGGACGGGCCACCTGGCCGGTGATGTAGACGACGCCCACCGAGTCCATGATGTCGTTGGCCATGCAGGTGACCATGTTGGTGGCGCCCGGCCCGGAGGTGCTGGTGGCCACGCCGACCTTGCCGGTGGCCCGCGCGTAACCGTTGGCGGCGAAGCCGGCGGCCTGCTCGTGCCGGATCAGCACGTGCCGGATGCGGTCCTGGTAGTGGTAGAGGGAGTCGTAAAACGGCAGCGAGGCGCCACCGGGCATCCCAAAGATGACGTCGACGCCGGCGGCGAGCATGGCGTCGCACACCACCTCGCCGCCGGTACGCGGCGTGCCCGGGGCTGCGGTGGAACCGTTGGTGGATTGGCCGTTGGTCGCGGACATGTCGTGGGTCTCCTGAAGAGTCGTGGAAAGAGGTGTCGTCGTGTCTGCTGGGGGGAAGCGCGGAGACGGCGGCTAGGCGGCGTCTCCGTCGGGTACCGCGACCGCGTAAACCTGAGCGCGCGCAACTTCACGCCTGTGCGTGCTGCGTCTCATCGCTCCGCGTCCTTTTCGGCGGCCGGCCAACCGGCAACAAAAAACCCGTCCCTCACAGGGACGGGCTGTAACCCGCGGTACCACCCCGCTTGCCCGGTCGGACGACCGAACCGCTTCGTTCCCCGATTACGGCGGGCACCGGACCGGCCTACCAGAAACTTCCTTCAACCGGTCGGCTCGGGGGCGACCTTCGGCCCTGAGAACCCGCCGGCTCACACCATTTCCGGCTCGCTCGGGGTTCTCGGGAGGCCTACTCCTCCCCGTCAACGCCTTTGCGCCGTGTGCATTGTGCCCTGGAGCCGCGGCAGGCGCGACTGGCCGAGCGCGCAATGCGCACAGCGCAACGGTAGCAACGGCCCGCGGCTGCGGCAAGGGAATTTCAGGTTCCGATCTTCCTGAATGCCCAATGGCGATTGGTGCGTAGACGCGTACGCCTGCGCATAATGCGCGATGCGCGACAGGCCTGATCAGTCAGCACCCGACGGGCGCTATGTCGTCTTTGACCTGGAGACTCTGTATCTCAGCCACGAGGTGCGTGGCGGCTGGCGGAACATCCGGGACTTTGGGCTGGCCGTGGGGGTCACCATCGACGAACACGGCCGGCAGCAGGTCTGGCAGGAGCCGGAGGCGCAGGATCTGATCGACTACCTGGCGGCGCATCCGCGCGTGGTCGGGTTTAACTCGCGGCGCTTCGATCTCACGGTGTTGTCGGCTTACGGCGACGTGTCCCGGCTGCGCGAGCGGTCGTTTGACGTGCTGTTGGAACTGCAATCGGTGACGGGCCGTCGCAAGGGCATGCGGCTACAGGACATCGCCGGCGCGATGTTCGGCGAGGCCAAGTCGTTGAGCGATGGGACCGAGGCGGTGCATCTGTGGCGCACCGGGCGGCCGGATGATCGCCGGCGGGTTATCGACTACTGCGCGCGCGACGTGGAACTGACCAAGCGCATCCTGGAGTTCGGCGTCGACAACGGGTACGTGCTGGTTCCGGTGCCGAACCTGCGCCGCGCGCGTTCACAGGTGCCGGCTGAAGTGCCAGTGGCCTGGGGCCAGGACGACGCGTTCACGCGCGGCCCTCGCTAGCCTCCCGACCAACCTCTCAACCTCTAACCGCGGGCGTCAGGCTCTACATGAACTCGAGGATCGCCTCGATTTCGACCGGCATGCCGCCGGGCAACTGAGCCATGCCCACCGCCGAGCGGGCGTGGCGGCCGTTCTCGCCCCAGAGCTCCACGAACAGCTCCGAGTAGCCGTTGATCACGGCCGGCTGGTCGGTGTAGTCGTCGGTGCAATTCACCATGCCCAGGACCTTCACCACCTGCAGCACGCGGTCCAGGTCGCCCAGTGCGTCCTTGAGCGCGCCGAGATGGGCCACGGCGATCGAGCGGGCGAACTCGGCGGCCTGGGCCGTGTCGAAATCGCGCCCGACCTTGCCGACCGGCGTCGCGCCGGTGGAATCCACCGGACCGGCGCCCGAGAGGTAGATCAGGTTGCCGCTGATATTCCACGGCTTCAATGGCGCCGTGGGCGGAATGCTCGGAGCTGGAAGTTCGATCCCCAGATCCGCCAGCTTGCCTTCGATCTTCATGCGTCAGGGTTCCCTTTCAGGCTTAGTCGCCGAACAAGCCTTCGGCGGACACGGCGCCGATGGCCGCGTCGAAGGCCGCCACCGTCTGCTCGATGTCGGCCTCGGTGTGCGTGGCGCTGGTGAAGCCGCCGCCGGAGATGAGGTGCACGCCTTCGTTGATCAGCGCCTGGCCCAGCGCGTCGCCGGCGGCCCCGCCGACGCCGCTCTTGGCGGGCTGACCGCTCAGGCTGATGTGGAAATACGAGGTCTCGCCGTAGACCAGGGCGCCGACGTCATGGCGGTCGAACGCCTCTTGCAGGCCCTGGCGCAGCTGCTCGCCGAGCGCATCGATGTGCGCATGCACGTGGCCGTCGGCCAGGAAATCCAACACGGCCGCCCCGGCCGCGGCCGAGACGGGATTGGCGTTATAGGTGCCGGGGTGGGCGATGCGCTGGCCGCGGTCCCAGGAGGGGTCGCCGCGCTTCTCCAACCGGTCCATGATCTCGACCCGGCCGCCCACGGCCGCTCCCGGCAGGCCGCCAGCGACGATCTTGGCCATGGTGGTCAGGTCCGGCGTCACGCCGGCCATCACCTGGAAGCCGCCGGGCGACATGCGGAAGCCGGTAACGACCTCGTCCAGGATCAGGACGGCGTCATGCTCGGTTGTCAGGTCACGCAGGCTGTGAATGAAAGGCGGGTCGATGGGCAGGGCCCCCCAACTGGCGCCGCTGGGCTCCACGATCACGGCCGCCACGTCGCCCTTCGCCAGTTCCTGGCGCACGCACTCCAGGTCCGTTGGCAGCGCGGTGATCGTCCCCTGCGTCGCCGCCGGAACGCCGGCGGAGGTCGGGATGTCGTAGGGATCTTCGACACCGACCGTCGCGTAGTCGTGCCAGCCGTGGAAGTGGCCCTCGAACTTGAGGATCCGGTCGCGGCCGGTGTGGGCGCGCGCCAGACGCATGGCCATGTGGGTGGCCTCGGTGCCGGAGGAGTGAAAGCGCACGCGCTCAATGCTGGGCACGAGGCGCTTGATCTGCTCCGCCCAGCGAATCTCGAGCTCGTGCCCGGCCCCGTAGTGGGTGCCGATTTCCAATTGCTCCCGCGCGGCGTCCACAGCCACGGGATGCCCGTGCCCCAGGATCAATGCGCCGTGGCCCATGGTGTAGTCCACGAACTCGTTGCCGTCCACGTCCCACTTGCGTGCGCCCCTGGCGCGGGCGGTCATGATGGGGAAGGGCGCCTGGATGCGGGTGTCGTGCGCCACGCCGCCGGCCAGCGCCTCAGACGCCCGCGCGCGCAGCGCGCCCGAACCGGCGTGCTGTGACTTAAACGACTGCTCGATCGCGCCGTTGGCGGAGTCGCCGCCCATAGGGAACCTCCAGTTAGAAAAGACGGAACCCGCCGTGGCGGGCGCTCATGCTGAGTAACAGGTTGAGTGTGCCAGTCCGCCATGTCAACGCGTCGGCCTTCGGCGTGATTCGCCGCCGCACGGCGCCCCTCGTACGCTGACGCCATGCTGTCTGTCTTCCTTGGCGGACGCGACCCGCGCTTGCGCAACGCCGTCGAAGCGGTGCTGGGCCATCCGGCTTCGGATGACCTGGCCTATACGCACCTGGATGGCGCGCGGGCCGGGCCCGACGAACTCAACGCCGCCTGCGGCGCCGTTTCAATGTTTGGCGAGCGGCGCAAGGTCTTCCTGGACGGCGCTCCCGCCAGCGGGCCGCAGTCACGAAAGCTCATCCAGTGGCTGGGCGCATTCGGCGACGCACGGAAAAACGACCCCGCCAACGACACCTGTGATCTCGCCGTCTCGGTATACCTGGATCTGGGCGACCGGCGGACGGCCGCGCGCGTCAAGGCGTTCAACGCCCTGACCCAGCACGGCGCGCGCGTTCAACAGTTCGGACCGCTACGAGACGCTGAGGCTGTGAGATTCGTGCGCGGAGAAGCCCGTCGCGCAGGTGTGACCATGTCCGAGGACGCCGCCGCCCGCCTCGTAGAACTCATGACGGCCGACGCGGGCCTGCTCGCAAGCGAGATCGAGAAGCTGGCAGCCTACGTTGGCTTCAACGGCGAGATCAGCGAGCGCGACGTGAACGCCGCCTGCGCCACGATCGGCGAACACGCACGCTGGGACTACGTGAACGCCCTGGCCGACCGGCGCGGCTCGGACGCGCTGGCCGTGCTTCACGACATGCTGGCCCTGCGCACGCCCCACGAAATGATCCTGGCGGACGTGACTCGCTCGCTTCGGCAACTGGCCGCCGCTCGGCAGGTGGTCATCGAAGGCGGCAGTTACCAACAGGTCGCGCGGGCCGCCGGCGCACCGCTCGGTCGCGGGCGCTACCTCGCCCAGCAGGCGCGTCGCATGTCCGACCGGCTCATCGCCCGCATGTACGCCGAGGTCGTCCGCACTGACGGCGCGCTCAAGTCAACCGGCGGCGACAAGGACGCGCTGCTGGAGATCCTGACCGCCCGGCTGGCCACGCGGCCCGCCGACGCGAGCGCTTAAGCGGCGTTTGCCGCCCGCAGCTGCCGAACCAGGCGGGCAACGCTGCGCGCCGCCTTGCGGCGGTGGATCACGCCCTTACGCGCGGCACTATCCAGGCGGCTCTGCGCATCGCGGATGGCCGCCTCGGCCGCTGCGGAATCGCCGGCCTCGATCGCCTCGCGGGCGCGCCGGACGAACGTTCGCACCGACGAGCGGGCGCTTACGTTGCGGGCGCGCAGGAATTGCTGCCGGCGCACTTGCTTGGCGCGTCGGTGCTGGCGGACGACTTCTTTAGGTGAAGGCACGGTTCAACGAGGTTCCGGTCACGGGTAGAACCTGAGCATAGCACCGGCGGCTCGCCACGGTCGGCGTTCGCCATGGCAAGCCTCGCAATCCGCTGACGGCGACCGGCCGCACTTTGTCTGAGTTGGACCGCCC
>VXPS01000094.1:0-10178 GCA_009839425.1 Chloroflexota bacterium | reverse complement strand
CCTCCCCCCCCCCCCCACCCCCCCCACCGCCCCCCCCCCTTATTTTCCCCGCCCCCCCCACAAAAAACCCCCCCCCACCGGGGGGGGGGGGGGGCCCCCCCCCCCCCTCCACGGATTCGCTGCGTTAGCGAATGCGCGTCACCGTGATCTTTACCACGGGCGCGTCGGTGTCCCAGCCGTGCGCCTCAATCGTGAGGTCGCTGGTCGGCAGGGCGCCGTCGATGCCCCTGTGATGCGCAACCACGCCGCCCTCGGCCAATTCGGGGTCGCTCATCCCCGTGCCGGCGTCGTTGGACGACACGCCGCGCAGCCCCTGGCAAGGCGGAACCAGGTCCGCAAAGTCCTCGGTGTTGCGCTCGGTGCCCGCGTCGTACGCGACCGCCGAATGCACAGCAGACTCGCCGATCATGCTCGGCAGCGGCAGACCGGCCACGCCGGTGAAGCCGTCGTTTGTGCAAATCAGCATTGCGGCCGCGGACAGGTATGCGACCCCGGGTCCGCCCGTCAGCGTGGTCGTCACGGAGGCGCCTGGCATGATCGGCGGAGGACCGCCGGCCGCGGCCACCGCCACGTCAACCACATCCGCGTGGTCGCTCAGCGCCGCATGCAAACCGGGAACCCCGCCGTTCTCGGCCAGGTCCTGCAGTTCCGGGATTACCGCTTCGCCGCGCGCAAACAGCTGGAGCGAGCTTCCGTGCGTCGCCACAACCGCGGGAGTCAGCGGCTGGGTGCCGGTCAGGTTTTCGATTTCGACTTCGTAGGTCGGAACCAGACCAACCTGCGTCACCGTGATCTGCATCACCGGCGCGTCGATGTCCCAACCGTGGGCGTCCACCGTCAGGTCGCTCGTCGGCAGATCGCCGTCGATGCCCGGGTGGTGGGCAATCACCCCGTCCTCAGCCAGGTCCGGGTTGCTCATGCCCGTGCCCGCGTCGTGGGACGACACGCCGCGCAGGCCCTGGCAAGGCGGAACCAGGTCGGCAAAGTCCTCGGTGTTCCGCTCCGTGCCGGCGTCGTAGGCGCGGGCCATGTAGGTGGCGGTCTCACCAAACGCTTCCGGCAGCGCCAGCCCAGCTCCACCGGTGAAGCCGTCATTCGTGCAGATGAGCATCGAGGCCACTGACAAGTAGCTCGCGCCCCGGTCCGCCACGATGGTGATCGTCGACGACTCACCCGGCATGATGGGCGGGTGCTCACCGGCGCCAAAGGCCACCGCCACGTGCGACGCGTCAGGGTTGTCGTGCCACCACTGAACGAGACCGGGCACGTCCCCGTTCTCCGCCACGTTCTGAATCTCGGCACTGGCCGCTGCCCCGGTTGCGAACAGTTGCGCGTCCGCCCGGTGCGTGGCGACTACCGCCGGCGTGAACGGCTGGGTGCTGGTCAGGTTCTCGATCGTGACGTCGTAGGCCGTCGTCTTGGACGACATGCGAATGCCGTCGTCCGTCAGTTCCCAGTGCCGCCAGCCGTCCGTGAACGTCGGAATCCCCACGCTCGGCCGCACGAAGGCCTTACCGGTCGACGTGTGCTGAATGATGTCGCCGTTCGCCGCATGCTCCTCGCAGGCCAGCGGCTCACCCATCGTCTCGCCGAGCAGCGACTTGAGCTCGGCGAACTCCCCAGCGAACTTGGGATTCGCTCCGTCGCAGCGCTCCTGGGCCGACGCGCCGCTCATCGATATGGCCAACAGGGCAATCACCAGCGCAACGATGCGCAGACTCCTCTTCACCGTGGAACTCCTTTGTCCCATGGGTCACTCCGCCCTTGTCGGAGTCACTTCGACCGTATGCCCGTTCCCAGGAGGAATTGGCGCGAAACTTCGCCTCACGGGCCTGCCGGATGAACGTTTGATGAGAGTTCCCGTGGGAGTCGTCTGAGTGCCCGACATCGCCCTGGCCGGCGACTTCGAGTCCGGCGTGGACGCCGTCTTCGCCGCCGTCGTCGGTCGCCACCTCGTCGACGCCCCGCAGGGACGGCTGAGTCTTCAGAGCGGCGCCATGCCCCTCCCCGATCCGCGGCTCCGGCCCCTTCAGTCGGTCTTCAACGCGGCCCAGTCCGTCCCGCTTTCGTTCACCCTCTGGCACGCGCCCGGCCAGGCGCTGGCCGCCGGCGAGCCGCCCAACGCCGAATGGATCGGCCGCCTGCGCACCGCCGACGCGATCCTGCTGGTCGTCTCGGGACAGGGCGGTTTCGAACCCGCCGCTCAACGTGCCGCCGCTCTCCGCACCGAACTGGCCGTGCTCGACCTGGCGATCCTCGAACCCGCGCAGCAGCGACTCGAAGAGCGGGTGACCAGCGGTCCGCGCGTCGACCGTCGCGAGGCCGGCGAGCAACTGGCCGTCGTCACCCGCGCCCGTGAGTCCCTGGAAGCGGAACGCCCGCTACTCGAGGGGCTCTCGACGCGCGAAGCCGCCAGCTTGCGCGGCTTCGGGCTGCTCGGCGCCAAACCCTGCGCCGTGGCTTGCAACGCCCCCGACGACGAAGCCGCCGCCATTGACGCGCAGCGTGCCGCCGCGCACCAGGACGACTGGTGCGTGATCGCCGGCGCCACCGAAGCCGAACTTGACGATCTCTCCGAGCAAGACGCCTCCGAGTTCAGGGCCGATCTGGGCCTGCCCGGATTGGCCTCGCAGCGCCTCGGCCAGGCGCTCCGCCGCGCGCTCGACTACCTCACCTTCTACACCGGCAACAACCGCTCGGTGAACGCCTGGCTGTTGCCGCGCGGCGCGACCGCCCTGGATGCCGCCGGCGCTATTCACACGGACCTGGCCGCGGGCTTCATTCGAGCCGATGCGGTGGCGGCGGACGACCTCATCGCGGCTGGCTCAATGGCCGCCTTGCGCGATCGCGGTCAGATTCGCCGCGTCGGGCGCGACTATCTGGTCTCAGACGCTGAGGTAATCCAGGTCCATTTCAGCCGCTGAGCGGTTCCGGTCGCGCCAGGCCAACGACGTCGGAAACGGACGCAAAGCCACGGCTCTCCAGGTATGCGCTTAAGCCATCAACGATGCGCTCCGCCGTGCGCGGCTCCCGAAACGTCGCCGTGCCCACCTGCACGGCGGACGCTCCGGCCATCAGGAACTGCAACGCGTCGTCCGTGGTCATCACCCCGCCCATGCCAATAATCGGGATTGATACGGCTCCGGCCACGTCGTAGACGCACCGCACCGCCAGCGGCCGGATGGCCGGACCCGAAAGACCGCCGACGCCGGCGCCCAGAAACGGCAGCGCCGCGTCGGTATCGATCACCATGCCCAGCAGCGTGTTGATTAACGACACCGCATCGGCTCCGGCGTCCTCTGCCGCGCGAGCGATTGGCCGCAGGTCCGTCACGTTGGGCGAGAGCTTGGCGATCACCGGCAGCGAAACGCCCCGTCGCACAGCCTTGACAGTTGCGGCCGTCGTGGTCGGATCGGTCGAGTAATCCAGCCCCCCCGCCACGTTTGGGCAGGACAGATTGGCCTCGATGGCCACCACGTTTGGAAGGCCGTCAAACCGCGCAGCCAGCGTTGTCCAACTCTCCCGATCGTGGGCCGCGATGCTGACCACCACAGGACAGGGCAGGTCTGCCCAGATGGGCGCCTTTTCTCGCACCGCGCCCGCTCCGCCGGGATTCGGCAAGCCAATCGAGTTCAACATGCCGGCCGGCGTCTCAATTGTGCGGGGCGTCCTGTTGCCCTGGCGTGGCTCCGGGGTGACCGTCTTCGTGACGATGGCGCCAAGCGCGGCCAGGTTCAAAACGTCCCGGTACTCGTCGCCGAAGCCAAACGTGCCCGAGGCGGTGAGCACCGGCGCGTGTAGTCGCAGCCCGCGTGGATGGCCGGGCGCGAGGTCCACAGCCAGCGACGAGGTCTCGGAAACGTCGGTCGTCGTGGCTATCGCTCGAGTGCGTCCGGCCGCATGCGCCGAGGCTAGCATGGGGCGACGGCGAGGCACCGCTTAAACTTATGTTGACTACGAGAAACCCCCTGGCATAGCATTCCTATTCAGATCGTCGCCGTGGGGGCCGGTGGGCGACGCTTCCGTGGAGGCTCCCCCATGGCCGTGACCATCGCCATCGCCAACCAGAAGGGCGGCGTTGGCAAGACGACCACCACATCCAACCTGGCGTCCACCCTTGCGCGTGCCGGCTCACGTCTGCTCGTGATCGACTGCGATCCGCAGTCCAATCTCACCGCCTCGTTCGGCGTTGAACGCGTGATGGATGCCACCCTGGCCGACGCCCTGCTGAATCGCGACGTTGAACTGCCCCGCTATCGAGTCAACGACCCAGCCGGCGGCATCGTGGATGTGGTGCCGGCCTCACCAGAACTGGCCCGCGTTGAGACCACGCTGCAGACAAAGCTGGGACGGGAACTGCGCCTGCGCGAGCACGTCCTGCGCGTGGACAAGGACTACGACTACATCCTCTTCGACACGCCGCCGTCCCTGGGCGTGCTGACCATCAACGCCCTGGTCGCGGCCGAGTGGGTCATCATTCCCACCGAAGCCCGCTTCTTCTCGCTGCAAGGGTTGCAAATGCTGAATGAGAGCATCGAGGAAGTCACCTTCCTCAACCCCCGGCTCAAGGTCCTGGGCATCGTCCTCAGCAAGTTCGACCGGCGGCTGCGCGAAGAGAAGACCGTGGCCGAATACCTGCGCGAACGCTGGGGGGCCAGCGTCTTCGAGTCCGACATCCCCACCAACAGCAAGATCCTGGAAGCCGCCAGCACCGGCGTCTCCATCTTCGCCGCCGGTCGCGCCAACCGCGGCGCCCGCCGCGCAGTTCTCGCCTACGAGACGTTGGCCGCGGAGGTGCGTTCCCGTGCCGCCTGAGGATCGCGGTGGGTTCGACCCCGACCGCCTGGACGACCTGCAGCGCCCTGCCAACCTGGTCCCACGCATCCTGCGCAACAGCCCCAATCCGGAGTCGAGGGAGTCGGTACCCGGCCTCACCGACATTCGCGTCATTGGCGTTGGCGGCGCGGGCAACAACGCCGTCAACCGCATGGTCGCGGCCGAGCTCGACGGCGTTGAGTTCATCGCCGTCAACACCGACGCCCAGGACCTCGCCTCTTCGAACGCGCACCGTCGTCTCCTGATCGGCAGCCGGGCCACCGACCACCTCGGTTCGGGCGGCGATCCGCGCCTCGGTGAGCGCGCGGCCACCGAGAGCAGCGACGAACTGTCCGAACTAATCGATGGCGCTGACATGGTGTTCATTACCGCCGGCATGGGTGGCGGCACCGGCACCGGCGCCACCCCGATCCTGGCCGACCGCGCCATGGAGGCCGGGGCCCTCACGGTCGCCGTGGTCACTGTGCCCTTCACCTTCGAGGGCTCGCGCCGCGTCCAGGTCGCCCGGCAGGGTCTGGCCGAAATCGAAAGCCGGGTGGACGCGCTCATCACCGTTCACAACGACAAGCTGCTGGAACACGCCAGCGCCGGTACCGCGTTCTCCGACGCCTTCGTGATGGCCGACGAGATGCTGCATCGCGGCGTGCAGGGCGTCACCGACCTGATTACCTCCACCGGCCTGGTCAACGTGGACTTTGCCGACGTGCGCTCGGTGATGTGCGACTCCGGCACCGCCATGATGGGCGTCGGCGAAGCCGCGGGTGAAGAGCGCGCCCTGCGCGCCGTGCGTCAGGCCATGGAGAGCCCGCTGCTCGACACCTCGATCGACGACGCTCGCGGCGTGCTGATCAATATCACCGCCTCGGACGATGTGGCGATTGCCGAGATCAACGCCGCCGCCGAGCACGTGACCGCAGTCGCCGCGGCGGATGCCAACATCATCTTTGGCACGGTCGTCGACCCACGCATGGGCCAGGCGATCCGGGTCACGCTGATCGCGACCGGGTTCGTGGTCTCACGTTCACCGGACGTTGCTCGGCCCGGGCGCGGACGAGGCCAGAGCGCCCGCGCCACGCGCACGGCGCGACGCGAACGCCTGGCGGACGATCAGGTTGACGTGCCCGCCTTTTTGCGTCGCCGCTCGCCGTCCTAAGCTCTTCACGCAGGGGCGCCGCGGGCTGACCGCGGCTGACGGAAGGTCCGACGCGTGACCCAGGTTCGAGACGGGACTGAACAAGGCCGGCAGTTCGCCCGCTGGCTGGCAGACCAGGCCGATGCCGGGCTGGACGCCTCCATGCTGGACGCCGGCCGGCTGCTGTTGCAGCTGCGCGCCAATCGCGCCTTTCTCCGGCACATCGAGAGCACAGGCACCACCGTGGCCGAACGTGGCGGCTCCCTCTCGGGCCTGCTGGCCACCGCGCTCGAGCGCATGGGCGCGTTGGGCACCGCGGTGCTGCGCAACGCACCGCCATCGCAGCACGAAGCAGTCGTCGACGAACTCGTCCAGCTGCAGACGGCCACGGTTCAGGCGCTCGTGCGCGGGTATGACGCCATCGTCCCCATCAACGCCACACCCACTGAGCGGGAGCGCCTGCTGGACAACACCGTCCGAGCCTTGGATCGCATTAACAGTGTCATCAACTCCTCCCTGGAGTTGAACGAGGTCCTGCTGGCCACCGTCGAGTCCGTCTCCGACCACCTCGGCGTCTCCGAGGTCACCATTTACCTCTACGACGAGGCAATCGGCCGCCTGATCCTCAGCGCTACCCGTGCCTTCAATCCGGAAGCCGTGGGCCAAACCACCCTGGCCCTGGGCGAAGGCATTATTGGCTGGGCGGCCCAGGTCGGTCAGCCCGTGGCCGTGCGCGACGCCTGGAGCGACCCCCGCTTCAAATACGTCCCCGGCCTGGGCGAAGAGGATCTGCGCAGTTTCCTTGTCGTCCCCATCGTGCTCTTCACCTTCGAACGGCTGATCGGCGTGCTGAGCATGGCCAGCCCGGAGTTCCGCGACTTCACGGACGAGGAAGTCCGCTTCGCCGAGATCACCGCCGGCCAGCTGGCCATTGCCGTGGAGAACGCCCGCCTCCACGGCCAGACCGATGACGCCCTGCACGGCAAGATCGAGCAACTCACCACCGTCCAGAACCTCGCCCGAACGCTTACCACGGACCTGGAACCCGAGTCCGTGCTGGCCCAGATCGCCCAATCCGCCGCGCATCTCATCGACGTGGACAAGGCGGCCATCTGGCAGGTGGACGCAGACGGGAAGCGTATGCGCATCGTGGCCTCGTACAACCTGGGCGACGCCTACCGTCGACACAGCCTCGGCATTGGCGACGGTGTGGTCGGGCGGGCCGTTGCCACCCGAGCACCCGTGGTTGTCAACGACGCAATGAACGACGAGCGCCTGGTCGCCACCCGCGAACTGATCGCCACCGAAGGCTACGGCGCCCTCTTCAGCGTGCCACTGATCCTGCGCGACCGAGCCGTCGGCGCCATCAGCCTCTACAGCCCGGCGCCCCACGAGTACACCCAGGAACAGGTGGACCTGGCCTTCACTTTCGCCAACCACGCGGCCATTGCCATCGAGAACGCCCGGCTCTTCGAGGAGGTTCGACAGGGGCTTGAGACCAAGTCGATCCTGCTCCAAGAGATGCACCACCGCGTCAAGAACAACATGCAGACCATCGCGTCCCTGCTGGAAATGCAGGCCCGCCGCACCGAGACCCAGGAAGCCTCCACCCTGCTCAAGCTCAGCGCGGGACGCATCGGCGGCATGGCCCGCGTTCACGACTTGCTGTCGCAGGACGCCATCGGGCAGACCACGGTGCACCAGATCATCGACTCGATGGCCGACATGCTGCGCGGCGACCTGAACGCCAGCGGACGCCGCATCGAAATCACGGTGGAGGCCCGACCCGGCCGCATCCAATCCGAAAAGGCCACGGTCTTTGCCCTGGTTATCAATGAATTGCTCTGGAACGCCGTGGAGCATGGCATGGCCGGACGAACCACCGGCCGCATTCACGTTGACGCCTCCGCGCACAACGGCCGGCTGGCCATTTCGATCGAGGATGACGGCATCGGGCTGCCCGAAGGCTTCAGCCTGATGCGCGATCAGGGGCTGGGCCTCACGATCGTTCGCAATCTGGTGGAGCGCAATCTGGATGGCGACTTCGACATCGCCCCGCGGCAGGACGCGCCCGGCGCGGTTGCAACCATGCGCTTTCGCCCCTAGGAACCCACCGCCACCTGGCGCTCGCCTCGCCCGAATACCACCACGGCGATCACCCCGGCCAGCGCCAGCAGCGCCCCCAGCACGGCGCTCGGCCCCGGAATTTCGCCATAAAGCAGCGCTCCCAGGATCACGCCGCCGGTGACCTCCTGCGTGGTGATCACGTTGGGAATCGTCGCCCGAGCCCGCCGCAGCGCCGCGTTAAGCAGCGTGTGACCCATCCCAAGCGGCACCACCCCAAGGATCACCAGCACCAGGATGCGCCCCCCGTCGTACGAAGCTGGCTCGAAGGAGAAAGCCGCATACGGAAGCGCCAGCAGCGCCGCCCAGCCGTAGACCGCGAACACGTAGGACGGTAGCGGCATTGCCCCGCGGTAATAGCGCCCCGCCAGCACGTACGCTGCCAATGCCGCGCCGGATCCGGCGGCCGCCAGATCGCCGCCCAGCGTCGCGCCGCTCTCGGCGGGCTCGAACCCAACCAGGATCGCGATTCCGGCCACCGCCGCCAGCACGCCGATGATCTGCATGCCCCGCGGCGGTTCCCGCAGGATGAGCGCCGAACCCAGCGCCACCAGCGCCGGCGAGCCGTACACCAGCGCCAGCGTGTGCGCGGTGGTCGTCGTTTGCGCCGCCAGCGTGAACAGCAGGAAATGCGCGTAGAGCGTCGCCCCCAACACGGCCGTTCGCCGCTCCCGAATGTGGGCCAGCGAGACGCCCGACACCCGGGCCAACCCGAATGCCACGAGGGTCGCCAGACCCAGCCGCCACAGCGTCACTTCCGCCGCACTCACCGGCGCCGCCAGCCGCGATAGCGGCGCACCCAACGAAAACGCCGCCGCCGCCGCCGCGCTCAACACCACCGCGCGGCGCGTGCCCTGCCTCAGTGCGTCGGCCCCTCGTCCAGCCAGCCCGCAGCCTCCGGCGCCCAGTACGTGATGATGATGTCGGCGCCCGCCCGCGCCACTGCCGTCAGCGCCTCCAGCGCAGCCGCCCTTTCGTCCAGCCAGCCGCGCGCGGCCGCCGCCTTGATCGCCGCGAACTCGCCGCTGACCAGATACGCCGCCAGGGGCGCGTCATATTCAGCGCGTACTCGCGCAATCACGTCCAGGTAGGTCAGCGCGGGCTTCACCATCACGATGTCCGCGCCTTCCTCGAGGTCCAGCCCAACCTCCCGCAGCGCCTCGCGCGCATTCCCGGGATCCATCTGGTACCCGCGCCGGTCTCCGAACGCCGGAGCCGAACCGGACGCCTCCCGAAACGGTCCGTAGAACGCGCTGGCGTACTTGGCGGCGTAAGCCATGATCGCGGTCTCGCTGAAACTCTCCGCGTCCAGCAGCGACCGGATCGCACCCACGCGCCCGTCCATCATGTCCGAGGGCGCCACCACGTCCGCCCCCGCCCGGGCATGCGAGAGCGCCACGTCGGCGATCCGCTCTACCGACGCGTCGTTGTCGATGGTCTGGCCGTGTAGCACCCCGCAGTGCCCGTGATCCGTGTACGCGCACAGGCACACGTCCGTGAACACCACCAGGTCCGGACTTGTCTCCTTGATCTCTCCGATGGCCCGCTGCACCGCCCCGGCAGGCGAGGACGCCTCATGGCCCTCCGGCGACTTCACCGCCGCCTGACCGAAGAGCAGCACCGCTTGGATTCCGGCGTCCGCCACCTCGCGGGCCGCCGTGCCGATCCGGTCCACGGATCGCTGCATCTGCCCCGGCAGCGAGCCGATCTCCGTCTCCACGCCCTCCCCAGGCACCACGAACATCGGGTACAGCAACTGGTCCACCGACAGCCGCGTCTCCCGCACCAGCCGCCGCAACCCCGCCAACCGCCGCAACCGCCGCGGCCGCAGCGCACCCACCTCGTCAGCCGCCGTCATCGGCCCAATCAAGTGTTCGCGCATTTCCTCACGCCCTCCGGATCGGGAAAGCCATTCTAAATCTGGGTGTCGGCTGGCCATCCGGCGCAGGCACGGTGGTTCGCATGCTCGCTAGGCCGTGCTGGCGCCTTCCGGGCGCTTCACGTGACCCACCACCGCTTCCGCCAACGCCTCCGCGCTCGAGTCCGCCGCCACCACGTCCGCCGCCCGACCCGCCCGCTCACAGGC
>VXPS01000271.1 GCA_009839425.1 Chloroflexota bacterium | reverse complement strand
ACTCGCGTACTAGCGTCGGCAGTGTCAGATGTTTTTAAGATACAGGAGCCGGAGCTGGACCAGATTCAGCAACAGGTGGATCGGTTGCTGCTCGAGATTCCCATGCTTCCCGACGCCTCCGCGCCGGTGGGGGACGCGGATCATCCCGGCCTGGTGCACTTTTGCAGCGGCACTCCCGATCCAGACAGCCGAACGCCGCCACACGACGAGATCGCCCGAGACCTCGGCATTCTCGACTTCGCCCGCGCGTCCAAGGTGGCCGGATCCGGATTCTGGATCTTCCGAGGCGCAGGAGCCCAACTTCAGCGTGCCCTCATTCAGTGGATGCTGGACTTTCAGGTCCAGGAACACGGCTATCGCGAGTTGTACCTCCCCGCGCTCGTAACCGAGACTGCGATGACCAATGCCGCCAAGTTGCCGAAGTTTGCGGGCGACTCCTACGCGGTGGACAACGGCCGCCAGTGGCTCAGCCCGACCGCCGAGGTAGCCCTGTCCGAGTACCACGCGGGCGAAACCCTTGACGCTGCGCTGCTCCCCGCCAAATACGTGGCGTACGCTGCGGCATTCCGACGAGAGGCGGGCGCCGCGGGCGTCGAAACGCGGGGGCTGCGCCGCGTACGCCAGTTTGACAAGATCGAGCTATTCAACGTGACCGCGCCCGAAGACTCCTACGGCGCTCTTGAACGCATGCGAAGCGAGGCGGAGGCGGTGATCCGGCGCCTGGGACTGACATATCGCGTCCGCGAGGTGCCGACCGGCGACCTGGGCTTTGCCGCAGCCAGGCAATACGACCTGGAAGTCTGGTCACCCGGGGCCGGGGAGTGGCTGGAAGTGTCGTCCGTCTCGAACTGCGAGGCATTTCAGACCCGGCGAGCCGGTGTCCGCACTCGCAGGCCTGGCCCGGGAAAAACAACCTATGCGCACTCGCTCAATGGCACGGCCCTGGGATTGCCGCGCACCTTCGTTGCTCTGCTAGAAAATGGGCTCCAGGAGGACGGAAGCGTCGCCGTTCCACCGGTGCTCCAGCGCTACATGAGCGGGCGCACGAAAATCGGGGCAGAAGATCAATGGCCCTAACCGACGCCGCTCAAGCGCACCCGCTCTTCGAACTGGTCGGCGACACGCCGATGGTCGAGATCACGATCTTCCGCGCTGAGTTCCCCGAGGCGACGGTGCTCGCCAAGCTCGAGTCCATGAATCCAGGCGGATCGATCAAGGACCGCCCGGTGGCTCGAATGCTGCTGGACGCAGTGGCGGACGGGAAGCTGGGATCCGGGCAAGTCATCCTGGATTCGTCCTCGGGCAATGCCGGGATTGCCTACGCGATGTTTGGGGCGGCGCTGGGATTTCCGGTGGAGATCGTGATCCCGGCCAACGCCAGCCAGGAACGGCGTCGACGCCTCACCGCCCACGGCGCCCAGCTCGTGATCACGGACGCCATCCTGGGTTACGACGAGGCGCTGCGTGAGGTTCAGCGTCGGTACGAAGCGGATCCCGCCCGCTACTTTTTCTCCGACCAGTACAGCAACGACTCGAACTGGCTGGCGCACTACGAAGGCACGGCCGTCGAGATCCTGGCCCAGGCGCCGGAGGACTTTACGCACTTCGTCAGCGGCGTCGGCACCGGCGGCACGATGACCGGCGTGGGCCGGCGGCTGCGCGAAGAACGGCCTGACGTCGAGATAGTTGGCGCCCTGCCGCCCGTGTTCCCAGGGGTCGAGGGGCTGAAACCGCTGGGCAAGGGACATATCGAGCCCGCAATACTCGACCGTTCAGTTGTGGACTCCTGGGTCGAGATTGATATTGACGCCGCCGGGAACCTTTCGTTTGAACTGGCGCGCGCGGGGATATTCGCGGGGCAGTCATCGGGCGCCTACCTGTACGCCGTGCGCCAAATCCTTCTGCGAGAACCGCGTGCCTGCGTGGTCACCGTGTTGCCCGACGGCGGCGACCGCTACATATCATCGGGGCTGTGGGAGCCGTGATCGAGCTTCGCGCTGCCCGGTTCCTGAACGTAGCCACCCTCGTTCACCCAGCACGCGGACCTACCCGACACCTGGCTGACTGATGCCGCCATTGAGGCTGGGATTCAACCCACGCATCGTTCCACACGACCGCCGCCGCCTCCTTACGCAGCTGCGGGAGATCGTCGACGTGGCCGTCCGCCTCGAATTCCAGGTCGTGGAATTGAATCTCGACACGTATATGTACGAGCTGGGGTTGCGCACGTTCTTCGATGCCGACTTCATCGAGATTCTCGACGACGCTCCGATGCGCTTTCACCTCAACGTGTTTCGCGACGCACCGACTCGCCGCTGGCCATCGCTGACCGACCCGAGCGCCACCGACCGGAGCATTGCACTTCGGCAGTTCGTTCAAATCATCGAGTTCTTCGAACAGCGTCATGCCATGGAGATGTACGTCGCGCATCCGGGACGCCGAATGACGGCGGACGCGCAGCACATCGACGTGCTGCGCGAGAGCTTCCGCACCATTCATGACCTGTTTCCGGGCTTACCCATCGCCGTGCAAAACGCCGGCGACGGCGCGGTTCTCAACGCCCTGGACAGCGTGCTGGCCATGCTCGACGCCACCAGCACGGTGCGGTTCGCCCTTCACACCGGTCGGGCCTTTCACGCGGTGAATGGCGATCGCCTGGCATTCGAAGCGCGGCTTGACTACATGGCGCGCTTCGCCGACCGGATGGCGGAGATTCGCTGGCACAACACGGCGCCGGGACGCGAACCAAACATGCCGTTGCATGTTGGCCTAGACCGCGGACTGGATCTGGGCAAAGTCATGCGCACGATCGGACGCAATCCGGGAACCGTGCACATGATCGACACCGTCGGTCTCAACCCGGCGGGTTTGCTCCGCGAGGTTCGCGCCCTGCGCCACGCTGTCGGCGTCTGACGAAGCGCTGCCGCTACTCGTACTTGAAGAGCCGGACCGCCAGGCTGAAGAAGACGACCAGGAAAGCCGCCAGCACGCCGAGATTGAGCGCCATTGAGTGCACTGGAGCGCCGCCAACCATGAGCTGCCGCATCGCGTCTCCCAGGTAAGTCAGCGGCATTGCGCTGACCACCGGACGAATCCAGTCGGGCATGCTGTCCAGGGGAAAGAATATGCCTGACAAGAAAAGCATTGGGAACGTGATCACCTGGGCAACGGGAAAGAACCCCTGCTCCGTTTTTGCAAACGCGCCAAGGAAAAACCCAATGGCCACAAACGCCAACCCGCCCAGGACCGTGACACCCGCAAGGGCCGGAAGGTTCTCGACTTTGACCGCGACTCCGCCAATGATCACGGCGAGCACCACCAGCAGCACGGTCTGAAGCAGCACCACGACCATCCGGAACGTCACGTCGGCCCCAACCAGCGCCCAGGCCGGCAAGGGGGTGGCCGAGAGACGGCGGAGGACCCGGCGTTCGCGCAGCGACACCATGGCAATGGCGCCGAATACGCCGCCGTTCATCACGCTCATGGCTATCAGGCCCGGCATGATGAAGTCGATCACTTGCAGGCGCTCTGACTGAAGCGTCTGGAAATCCGCGATGACCACCGGACGCGTCTGCGTCAGCGCACGATCGGCGACCTCGAACGCGCGCAGAAGCACGGGAATCACAACTTGCTGGGTTGTCTGTTGCGACGGGTCAAAGTGGACCTGGAGCGGCTGCGGAGCGCCGTCGCTGATTGACGCGCCGAATCCGGCCGGGACAACGATCACGGCGCGCCGGTCGCCGTCCGCGAGGCTGGCGATCTCGGACTCTCGGTCGCCGCGCGTGAGTTCCAAGGCCTCGAACTGGCTCAGAACCTCACCCAGAGTGGCGGCCTGGGGCGACGTGTCCTCCATGACCAGACCGACCTCGTAGCTGGCGCCGTCATCGCCTCGACCCAGCACGATGCCGAAAATGCCGATGAAGAGGACCGGAAACGCGATGGTCCAGAAGAGCGCGGTGCGATCGCGCACGAAGTCGCGATAGTTCGTCCTGAGAAGCGGCAGGAAGGCGTTCAATCTCGTAGCGTCCGTCCGGTGAGTTTGAGAAAGACGTCCTCAAGCGTGGCGTGGCGTACCCGCATGCCCTCGAGCGGGGCTCCGCGCTCCGCGGCGAGATCCAGAAGGCTGCCCATGGTCCGTGGGATGTCGCTGCTGAAGATGCTGTGCGCCGATCCCTGCGAGGTCGCACTGGTCACCGCCGCAAGCCCGCCCAGGTCGTTCGCCGTGAGCCCGTCATTTGAGACAAACTCGATGGCGTCCTCGTCAAAGCTGGCGCGCACGAGCGCTCCCGGGCTGTCGAGCGCGATGATCCGACCGTGGTCCATTACGGCCACGCGATCGCAGAGACGCTCGGCTTCCTCCATGTAGTGCGTCGTCAGCACTACGGTCATTCCGTCGGCCTTGAATCCCTCGATGATTTCCCAGAGGTTTCGGCGCGCTTGCGGATCCATGCCGGTCGATGGCTCGTCCAGGAAGACCAGCCGCGGTTTGTTCACCACGGCCAGAGCCACGGAGAGTCGTTGGGCCTGACCGCCCGACAGCTCGGCAATGCGGGCGTTTCGCCGATCTTCAAGCCCCATCAGCGCGATCAACTCATCGGTGCTCGCCCGGCGGTCGTAGAAGGAACCGAACAGGCTGATCACCTCATGCACCCGTAGCCGCGGATACAACGCGACTTGCTGCAACTGCACGCCCACGAGCCGCTTGAAGTCGCTACCGGAGCTGGCCGGATCCAGACCCAGGACACTCACCTGTCCGGCGTCACGAATACGAAGCCCTTCGAGAATCTCGACTGTCGTCGTCTTTCCGGCGCCGTTGGGCCCGAGCATTCCAAAGACCTCGCCCTCCGCCACGTCAAACGAGACGCCGGCCACGGCCTGCAAATCGCCATAGGCCTTCTGCAGGTCACGAACTTCGATGACGGGCATGGGCGAACGCCTTGGCCGGGTGGTGGGGGTTGAGGACCTTCGGAAGCTTAATGCCGGATGCGGCGCACGAAGGTTAGTTTCGCTCCAATATCAGCGCAGCCTGGTCATCAACCTGGGCTCGCCAGCCCGGCGACACCCAGGTGGTTGCGTCCTCCTGTAGGACCAGCAGCGGGCCGCGCGCGCGAAAGCCGACCGGCAGCTCGGCTCGGCGGAAGACCCGGGCGGGCTTCGCCTCGCCATCGACAACTACAGAGGTTCGTCGCGACGACGGTCGCCCGCCGACCGGAGGTTCAACCCCGGGCAACGGCGGCTGATCCAGCGAAGCAATCAGGCGAGCGACGACAATTTCGACAGCCGCTTCCGGACGGCTGTGCGCGTAGCGCTCGTGATGACGCCGGTGAAAGGCACGAACGGCGCCGGCAATGTTGCGGCCTCGGAGCGGCACCGTCAGCTCGAACGACTGCCCGGCGTACCTGAGGTCGAGCAGGCGTCGTACCCGGGGTCGACCCGAGCCGGCGAAGTCACGGCGCGCCGTCCGTTCCAGGCGGCCAAACGCGGATGCGAGGGCCCGCACGCTCCTGGCGGTGGCCGGTCGTAGCAGCGTGGCCGAATACTCGCGAACGTGCTCGCCGCTCAGCGCGCCAAGCGCGGAAAGGACGCCCGGATATCTCGGTACCAGCACGCGATCGATTTCCAGGCGCTCGGCCAGCGCGCAGCCATGCAGCGGTCCCGCGCCTCCGAACGCCACCAGCGTGAAGTCTCGGGGGTCATAGCCGCGCTCGAGCGTGATGACTCGCAGCGCACGTTCCATGTGGGCGTCCGCTACGGCCACCACGGCCGCCGCAGCCCGGTGGCGAGTGTCGATCGATTCATCGCCAGCGGGTGTAAGCCGTGCAATCGCGGCCGCGGCGGCGGAGGCGTCCAGCGCCACGTCGTCGGCCAGCGTGGCATCGGGGATCAGCCGGCCCAGCACTACGTTGGCGTCGGTCACGGTTGGTTCTAGGCCGCCGCGGCCGTAGGCGGCAGGTCCGGGCTGCGCGCCCGCGCTGCGTGGGCCGACGCGCAGGCCGCCCGCCTCATCTCGCGCAGCAATCGATCCCCCGCCAGCCCCCACGGTGTGGATGTCGGTCATGGGAATCGCCACGGGCAGCCCGCCAATCGTGGCGTCGTTGCGGCGCAGCGGCTCGCCCGGGCAGATCGCGACGTCGGTGGAGGTTCCCCCCATATCCAGCGTCACGATGTGATCGAAACCGGATGCGGCGGCCACGGCGCGCGCCCCAACGACTCCGGCGGCGGGACCGCTGAGCACGGATTGCACAGGTGCCGCGGCGGCTTCCGACGACCGCAGGACGCCGCCGCTCGATTGCACGATCCATAGCTGCCCGGGAACCGCGCGCTCCAGGCGGCGAATGTATCGCCCCATCACCGGCGCCACGTAGGCGTCAACCACGGTGGTGCTGGTGCGCTCGTATTCACGATGCTCGGGCAGCACCTCGGACGAGATGGAGACCCAGCGAACGCCGGCACGACGCAGTGCGGCGCGCACTGAGCGTTCGTGCGATGGACGCAGGAAACTGAAGAGCAAGCAAACCGCAGCAGCTTCAGGCGCGAGCCCCCGGACCTCCTCGGTCAACCGGTCCAGCGACTCCCGGTCCAACGGTCTTCGAACGGCTCCGTCCGCGCCAACCCGCTCGTCCACTTCCAGCCGCAGCTCGCGCTCAATCAGCGGATCCGGCTTACGTGGCTCGATGGCGTAGAGGGCCGGGCGGTTCTGGCGAGCGATTTCCAGAACATCGCGGAATCCCGCAGTGGTAACCAGCACGGTTCGGGCGCCTTTGCGCTCCAGCACGGCGTTGGTGGCGACCGTGGAACCGTGCACGACCGTCGCGTCCGATCGAATCCCGGCGCGACGCAGTCCGTCCAGGACCGCAGCGGACGGATCGTGCGGGGTACTTGAAACCTTGAAAATGTGCAACCCATCGGACGCGGCAACAGCAAAGTCGGTGAACGTGCCGCCGACGTCGACGCCGACGCGAACGGTACTCATGGGACGCGCGGTCTCGAAAGCAAAGGTCTAGTCGGGTTCCTGGCGGTCAGGTGGCAGTCCGCGAGCATAGGGAGCCAGCCGCGCGAGTCAACCACACGTAACCAATTGGAACCGCACACGGATAGCCGCCCGAGGCTGCGAGAATAGGCGCGTCCATTGCGACGCTTGACTGTATGGACGACTCAAATCCGCGCCGACCCGTGCCGCCGACAACTGTCAGGCGGCTCTCAACGTATTACCGCGTGTTGGGAACGGTGCAGTCGGACGGACAGACCAGCGTTTCCTCCGAAACCCTCGCCTCGCTGACCGGCTTCACGGCTGCCCAGGTTCGACGCGACCTCGCCTACTTCGGCTCGTTCGGCAAACGCGGCGTTGGCTACGCCGTGTCGTCATTGCGGCAACGACTGGCCGCGATCCTGGGCATCGATCGCGGTTGGCGCATTGGCCTGGTTGGCGTCGGCAACCTTGGCCGAGCCCTCATGGCCTATCCCGGCTTCAACAATCAGGGGTTCGACGTCGTCGCGGCGTTTGACAGCGACGCTGACGTCATCGGTTCGCGAGTCAACGGTCAATACGTACGCCCCGTCGATGCCCTGGCGGACGCTGTGCGCGGCGAGCACATCGACATGGTGATCGTGACGGTCCCGGCCGGTGCGGCACAGAAGGTCGTCGACCAGGCCGTCGCGGCGGGCGTGCGCGCCATTCTGAACTTCGCACCAACCCAGCTCCGGGTTCCGTCGCACGTGCAGCTGTCGAACGTGGATCTGGCGGTGGAGGTTGAGTACCTCTCATATTCGCTGGCGGAGTGAATTCGCAGGCGGAATCGGCCCTTCGGTTCGCAAGCCGCACCATTGGCGCGTATCATGCGCGGAGTTTGTGAAAATGATCACAACGCAACCACCCACGGCCAGGGGACAGGCGAAGCGCAACGATGCCTAGCTGGGTAGCGATTGTCATCCTGATGGCAGTCGCGTTTCTTTTTGCGGTCGGAAGCCTCGTCGGCACGCTCCTGCTCAAGCCGCGCCGCAAGTTCCCCGCCAAGGTGGAGGCCTACGAGTCGGGCATGCCGCCGATCGGCGACGCGCGCGGTCGTCACAACATCCGCTTCTACCTGGTCGCCGTTACGTTTCTGATCTTTGACGTCGAGCTGCTCTTCTTCTATCCGTGGGCGCTCTACTTCAACATGATCGACGACCAGTTGTCCCTGTTCCTTGCCGGCGTTGTCTTCATCGTCATTCTGGCGGTGGCGTTCGTATACGAGTGGCGCAAGGGCGCCCTGGACTGGAACCGCTAGCCCGTGCTGGTGCCCGCCGCCTCGCCGACCCTGACGCCCGAAGCAATCCTGGAACGCATTCAGCAGCATGCTGGCGCGGCCTCTCTGGGCGGACGCGTGGATCACGGCGATCCGGTGGCCGAAGTCTCGCCGGAAGCGCTGCCGGCCCTGTTTCCGGCCTTGCGCGACGACCGGGAACTACGGCTAGAGCAACTTGTCGACGTAACGGCCGTGCATTGGCCGTTGGACCTGGGGCGCGAGTTCGAGGTGGTTTGGCAGTTCCGGTCGCTGACGAACAACCTCTTTGCTCGCGTGACGGCCCGGCTGGCCGATGGCACCTCCGTCGCCTCCGCTACCGCAACCTACGCTTCGGCCCTTTACCTGGAGCGCGAGGTCTTTGATCTCTTTGGGATTGATTTCACCGGACATCCCAACCTGAAGCGCATCCTGCTGCCCGAGGGCTACGAGGGCCACCCGCTGCGCAAGGAGTACCCGGTGGAAGGCCCGACCTTCCCCGAGGACGCCCACCGCAACGATCTCGTCGGACAGCTTGACCCGGACGACTTCTGGGCCGACGTGGACAAGGCGAACGGGGCATGAGCGTGGACACTGGCATGGCCGGCGCCCGCGTGGACCTGGAACGCGGCAGCGGGGACAACATGATCCTCAATATGGGTCCCCAGCACCCCAGCACCCACGGCGTGCTCCGCCTGGTTATTGAGCTGGACGGGGAGGAAGTTCGCGCCTGCGACGCCGACATGGGTTATCTGCACCGCGGCGTCGAGAAGCTGCTGGAGGTTCACGACTACCGCGGCGGCATCACGCTGACCGACCGAATGGACTACACGTCGGGTCCGTCGAACAACATGGGTTACCTGATGGCCATCGAGAAGCTGATGGGCATCACGGATGAAATTCCGCTGCGGGCCCGCTACATGCGCACCGCGGTGGCGGAACTTTCGCGCCTGGCCGCTCACCACATCTGGCTGGGCACCCATGGGCTGGATATCGGTGCGATGTCCGCCTTCCTCTGGTCACTTCGAGAGCGCGAGAAGATCCTCTACCTGTTTGAGGAAGCCTGCGGCGCTCGGCTGACCACCTCGTTCATGCGAGTCGGCGGCACCGGCCCGCACGACGTGGGCGACCAGTGGCTGGACAACGTGGAAGCCTTCCTCAACGGGTACACGCTGGACGAGATCGACGCCTTGCTGACTGAGAACGAGGTCTTCATCGAGCGCACGCGCGATGTCGGGTTTATCACCCAGGAACAGGCGCTGAGCTACGGGCTGACCGGACCGGTGATTCGCGGCTCCGGCATTGCCTGGGACCTGCGCAAGGCCCAGCCGTACGCGGCCTATGACCTCGTGGACTTCGAAGTTCCGGTCTTCACCGAGGGCGATGTCTACGCCCGCTACCTCGTGAGACTGAACGAGATGTATCAGTCCAAGCGGATCATTGGCCAATGCGTCGAGGCGCTGCGCGACTTGCCGCTGGACGCGCCCTCGAACGTGGACCTGCCGCAGGTCGTGCCGCCGGATATCGGTCGCGTGCCGGTGGATATGGAAGCGATGATCAATCATTTCAAGCTGGTGATGCACGGGGTGCAGCCGCCGCCGGGCGAGGCGTACTTCGGTATCGAGAATCCTAAGGGCGAGCTTGGCTTTTACTTCGTCAGTGATGGTTCAGGCATGCCGTACCGTTGCCACGTGCGCTCGCCGTCGTTCGTAAACCTCAGCATCATCGAGGAGATCAGCGTGGGTAGCCTGATCGCGGACGTGGTGGCCATCATCGGTAGCGTCGATATCGTGCTGGGTGAGGTGGATCGATGAGTGCCGAAACCGTCACGCTGACGATCGACGGCACCGAAGTTGAGGTGCCGCGCGGCGCGACCGTGCTGCAGGCCTGTGAGTCCATTGGCGTTGAGATTCCCACGCTATGCACAGACCCGAGACTGAAGCCGTACGGCGCCTGCCGTATGTGCGTGGTGGAGGTGCAGCCAGGTCCGCCGCGACCGACGGCCTCTTGCACGACTCCAGCCGGCGACGGCATGACGGTTGTCACCAACAGCCAGAGCATTCTGGACATCCGCAAGCACGTGATCGAGCTGCAGCTGCAGCACCACCCGCTGGACTGCCCGTACTGTGATCAGGCGGGGACCTGCGAGTTGCAGGACGAGGTCTTCGACCAGGAGATCTTCCAGAGTCCCTACGAGACGGTGCCCAAGGCGCATCCGGAGGAAATCCTCAACGAAGTCATCCTTATCAACCACAACCGCTGCATCCTCTGCGGTCGCTGTGTGCGCATGTGCGATGAGCAGATCGGCGTGCGCGCGCTGGATTTCGTCGAGCGCAACGTTGGGACGTTTATCGCCCCGGCCCAGCACGACTTCATGGACTGCGAACGCTGTGGCATGTGCATTGAGACATGCCCGGTCGGTGCATTGCTGAGCCGTCCGTTCAAGCATTCGGCGCGAAGCTGGCAGACCGAGAAAGCCGCCTCCACCTGCCCGCACTGTGCGGTCGGCTGCTCGATCCTGGTGGAATCGCGGCACGGCGAAGTGGTGCGTACACGCAGCAACGGCCTCGAAGAACCGGACCGTGGCATCCTCTGCGCCAAGGGATTCTTCGGCCACTCCTTCGTGAATAGCGAGGACCGGATTACGCAGCCGATGGTCCGTCGCGGCGGCGTGCTGTGGCCGGTGAGTTGGCGCGCGGCGCTGGACACGATTACCAGCGGCCTGCGCGACGTCTTGGACACGCACGGCCCTGGCGCCGTTGGCGTGGTCGGGTCACCCAACACGACCAACGAAGACAATTACACGCTCCAGCGATTTGCCCGCGCCGTGCTGGGGACCAACAACGTTTACAGCCAGGACAGCGGCTTGCACGCCACCGCTCGCACATTGCGGGCGGTGCTGGGCAGCGAGGTCGGTCCGCATACGCAGAGCGAGTTGCTGGCGTCGGACTTGATCCTGGTCGTCGGCGCGGACATCGGACAGACGCACAACGTGGTTGGGGCGCACATCAAGCAGGCGGCACGCGACGCGGGACGCAAGCTGGTGGTCGCCACGCGGCTCGGCAGCGGGCTCGATGACTACGCTTCGCTGTCGGCACGCGTACGCCCAGGCGCCGAGGCCGCATTCCTCAACGCAATTGCGAGTGGATCCGACGAAGGAATCGACGGGACGACCGGTGTTGACGCCGAGTCGTTTGCCGAAATTTGTCAGTTGGCTGAGGCAGCCGACTCCGTGGCCGTCGTGTGGGACACCGGCGTGTGGACGCTCGGCAAGGCCGCCAAGATCGCGCAGGCCGCCGCCAATCTGGCCCTGGCCCGGGACGGCGTGAAGCTGTTCCCGCTGGCCGAGCGCGCCAACTCGGTCGGCACCTTCCAAGTGGGCATGGCCCCCGACCATTTGCCCGGTGCTCGCCCGCTCACGGACGCCGACGCTCGAGACCAGGTTGGCGAAGCCTGGGGCGTCGAGCTTAGCGACGAACCAGGCCTTCCGTTCAACGACTTCGTCGAAGGGCCGATGCAAGCGCTCTACGTAATGGGCGAAGACATTGTTGGAGGCGCGGACAATCCCGGCGGCATGAGCGCCGCCCTGCGGGACGCCGATCTGGTGATCGCACAAGACATCTTCATGAACGCCACCACGGAAGTCGCCGACGTTGTGCTCCCGGGCACCACGTTCGCCGAGAAGGACGGACACTTCACGAACTTTGAAGGCCGACTTGGCCGGCTCGAATCGGCGATCCCGCCGGTCGGCGATTCCCGGCCAGATTGGGAGATCGTCGCCCGCATCGCGGCCGCCATGGGCGCCGACTTCGGCTGGCGCAGCCACGATCCGATTTCGGAAGAGCTGGCCCAACTATCCATGCCGCCGTCGATACCGGGATCCGGCCAGGCCGTGGCCGTGAATGGCGCCCACCTGCCAGCCGAGAACGGCGACCGTCTAATTCTGGCGACGGAGCAGCACCTCTACACCGCCGGCGTGGCCGGACGCCACGCGCCAAGCCTGACCGTGATGCTCCCGGACGCGGTGGCGGAGTTGAACGCCGCCGACGCCGAGCGACTCCAGATCGCGCACGGCGATCGCGTGCACGTCGCATCCGCTGGCGGCGAGGTCAACCTGAAAGCCATGGTGGCGCGACGCGTACCGTCCGGCGTTGTCAGCCTGCCGGATCGGTTCCTCGAAGCCGCGCCGCGCCGTCTGGATCCGCGCGCTCCCGATGGAACCTCTGTTCGCGTGAGCAAGGCCTGAGCATGGACTTTTGGGCCTGGTTGATCTTGATCACCAAGGTCTTGGCGATTTTCGTCCTCTTCGCCCTTGGCGCCATCCCATTGGTGCTGCTGGAACGCTGGGTACTCGGGCGCATGCAGTCGCGCTATGGCCCCCATCGGGTGGGTTGGCGCGGTTCGCTGCAATCGGCCGCCGACGGGCTCAAGCTGGGTATCAAGGAAGACATGATTCCGGAAAAGTCCGACAAGGGCGTCTACTGGTTCGCGCCGGTGATGATGGTCATGCCGGCCATGGCGGCCTGGGCGATCGTTCCCTTCGGTCCCGAGGTCGAAATGGGCCGAACCATCGGCCTGTGGGTCGCCGACCTGAACGTGGGGATCCTGTTTTTCCTGGCCATGGGATCGCTCGGAGTCTACGGCGTCGTCATGTCCGGCTGGTCCTCAAACAGCAAGTACGCGCACCTGGGCGCGCTGCGCTCGAGCGCGCAGGTCATCAGCTACGAACTGGTAATGGGCCTGGCCGTATTGGCGGTCATCATCTACGCCGGCTCGCTGAGCCTGATCGACATCGTCAACGCGCAGGCTGGCCTGTGGTTCATCGTTCCGCAATTGATCGGGTTCCTGCTGTTCGTTTTCGCCGCTGTGGCCGAAACAAACCGGGCGCCGTTTGACCTGCCCGAGGCCGAGTCGGAATTGGTAGCCGGCTTCCACGTTGAGTACTCGGGCATGCGCTGGGCATTCTTCTTCATGGCCGAGTACGCCAACATGCTGCTCATGGCGGCCCTCGTCGCCACACTGTTTCTGGGCGGCTGGCGCGGCTGGACGATTCCGGGACTGGAAGCGCTCAGCGGTGTGATCTGGTTCCTGCTAAAGGTCGCTCTTTTCATGTTCGGATTCTTCCTCCTGCGTGCCACCCAGCCGCGTTTCCGCTACGACCAACTCATGAATTTCTGCTGGAAGATTCTGATTCCGATCGGCGTGGTGAACTTGCTCATCGCGGCCGGTCTACGGATGGCCTGGAGCTAGCGCATGCCCCTCGGTTCTGGCGTGATGAAGGGTCTGAAGACCATGCTTATGGTCACCGCGCGCAAGCCGGCGACCGTTCTCTACCCGGAGCAGGTGCGTGATATCTCGTACCGCTTCCGCGGGCAGGTGGGCATGCGTCGCGACGAAGTCACCGGCGGCATAACCTGCGTCGGCTGCGGCCTCTGCGAGACCGCCTGCCCGAACGACGTGATCCGCATCGACACCAGCGAGAACGCTGACGGCACGCGCTTCGTCGACCGCTATCTCTTCGATGTCGGCCGCTGCGTGTTCTGCTACTTCTGCATTGAGGCCTGTCCGGTCGACGCGCTCCAGCGAACGCACGACTTCCATCTGGTCACTGACGACCGTCGGGGGCTGGTGATCGACGGCGAGAAGATGATAGAGATCTTCGAGAGCGACCAGGCCAACCGGGAAGCCGAGCAGAAGAACATCGGCCCGGGAGCGGCCATCGCGAACTGGTTCGAACGTGGCTGAGGCGGTCCGCAGCCTGCGCCGAACGCAAGGCGACGACCGTCCGAAGGTCTGGGCTACTTAACGACATGGCTGATAACCTCGAAACTACAGTCGCATTCTGGTACCTGGCGATCGCGGCTGTCGGCGCCGGCGCCCTGATGCTGGTCGCCCGCAATCCAGTTCACTCCGCGATATCCCTGGTCATCGTCATCTTTCACGTGGCCGGACTCTTCGTGATCCTGGGGGCCGGCTTCCTGGCCGTGGCCCAGATCGCCATCTATGCCGGCGCCATCGTTGTGCTGTTCCTCTTCACCCTGATGATGCTCGACATGCGGCGCCTTCCCAATGAGCGCGTCACGCATCGTCAGATCTGGTTGGGCATACCCCTGGGGATCCTGCTGGCAATCGAGGGTGTGGTCGTGAGTGTCGGCACCCCCGAAATCAGCGCGTCGATTAAGGGCACGTTTCCACCGGCCACCATATCGGAGCTCGGCGGAAGCACGCAGGCCCTGGCCGTGGCGCTCTTCAACGATTTCACGCTGCCGTTCCTGGGGGCGAGTGTGCTGCTGACAGCAGCCACCATTGGCGCGATCGTGCTTGCGCGGCGCGTCGAATCCCACGAGCAAGCCGATTTCCCGCAGGCGGCGAAAGAGTCGTCGCCGGTCGAGACGCCGGCCGAGCCGAGTTCGGCGGAGCCTGTGCCTGAAGAGTCCGCCCGATGATGCTGAACGGCTTCCTGGTCGTCGGGGCCCTGCTGTTTGCGCTGGGCGCAACCGGCGTGCTGATTCGCCGAAATGCGATCGTCATGCTCATGTGCATTGAGCTCATGCTCCAGGGCGCCAACGTGACCCTGGCGGCCTTTTCGAGATACCTGGATGACCAGGCCGGCTTCGTCCTCGTCGTCTTTTCACTGACCGTTGCCGCCGCCGAAGTGGCGATTGGACTGGCAATCCTGGTGGCCCTGAGCCGGGTCTACCCGGTCGTCAACGTCGACCAGCTCGACAGCCTGAGCGGGTGACGCGAGATATGGCACGTGTGAGGACCTCGGAATGCTAGACGCGCCCTGGATCATTCCCCTGCTTCCGCTGCTGGCCTTCGCGGCCAACGGCCTGGCGGGGCGGCGCAATCCGCCTTGGACCGGCTGGGTTTCCACCCTGGCGATCCTCGGATCCTTCGTGGCCACCGTCGTGCTCTGGATTCAGAGCATCGGCTCGGACAAGGACTCGTCGGTCCTTTACACCTGGGTCGCCAGCGGCGGCTTCGACATTGAGATTGCGTTCCTGACCGACGCGCTCACGGTCGTCATGCTGCTGGTCGTCACCGGCGTAAGCACGCTCGTTTCCATGTACGCGGTCGGGTATATGGATCACGACGCGAACAAGCCGCGGTTCTTCACATGGATCCCGCTGTTCGTGTTCAGCATGATCATGCTGGTCATCTCGGACAATCTGCTCCAACTCTTCATCTTCTGGGAGATGGTGGGGCTGTGCTCGTACCTGCTCATCGGGTACTGGTACGAGCGCGACAGCGCCAACGCGGCGGCCACCAAGGCGTTCCTGGTCAACCGGATCGGCGACTTCGGATTCGCCATCGGCATCATCCTGGCTTTCCACGAATTCGGGACGCTGCGCTACCGCGAGATCTTCGACGGGCTGGGTTCGGCGGACCCGCGCATGGTGACGGCCATCGCCTGCCTGCTGTTCATCGGCGCCATGGGCAAGTCGGCGCAGTTCCCGCTGCATGTCTGGCTGCCCGACGCAATGGAAGGCCCGACCCCGGTCAGCGCGCTGATTCACGCCGCGACCATGGTCACGGCCGGCGTTTACCTGGTCGCCCGACTCAATCCGGTGTACTCCGCGGCGCCCGAGGCGCTGCTGCTGGTCGCCGCCGTCGGCACATTCACGGCCTTCCTCGCGGCCACCATCGCCCTCACTCAGACCGACATCAAGCGGGTCCTCGCCTATTCGACCGTCAGTCAGCTTGGCCTGATGTTCCTGGCGGCTGGCGCGGGCGCGTACACGGTCGCGATCTTCCACCTGGCCACCCACGCCTTCTTCAAGGCTCTCCTATTTCTCGGGTCGGGCAGCGTCATCCACGCGATGAATGACGAACAGGACATGCGCCAGATGGGCGGACTTCGAAGCAAGCTCCCCGTTACCTACGCCACGTTCATCCTTGGCGGAATCGCACTGGCCGCGATTTTCCCGCTGGCCGGGTTCTGGAGTAAGGACGAAATCCTGGCCCTGACACACCTCAAGGCGACATCCGATCCCGGATCCTCGCTGTCAACCGATCACGGCGCGGGGATCTTCTGGGTCTTCTACTTCACCGGCCTGGCCGTCTCCGTCATGACCGCCTTCTACACCTTCCGAATGATCGTCAAGACCTTCCACGGGAAGCCGCGAAACGCCGAGTTGCATGCCCACGCGCACGAGTCGCCGCGGGTGATGACCCTGCCGCTGATCGTATTGGCAGCCGGCGCGGTGCTCTCGGGCGCTGTGCTGGGGATTCCGCCGGAGCACGGAATCATTCACGGCTACCTCAAGTACGCGGCCGGCATCGTTCACCTCGAAGGCGCTGGTCCGCCGGCCACGCTCGTCCTCGCCTTGATTTCGACCGTCGCAGCCGGTGGCGGCCTCTTGCTGGCACTCGCCGCCTATAGCCGAGGAATCGGCATCCCCGCGCTGGCGCGGCGCATCCTGCCGGGCGCGGAGACGCTGTTCCGCCAGAAGTGGTACATGGATCACATCGGCGACGGCTTTGGCGTCGCATTCACCAAGGCCACGGCGATGATTTCCTGGGGCTTTGACGCCGGCGTCATCGACGGCATCGTCAACGGCGTTGGCCACCTGTCGCGTTTCACCGCCGGCCAGGTCCGTCGCCTGCAGACCGGCCAGGCCCAGAACTATGCCCTGCTGATGGTTGTTGGCCTGGTGTTGACCGTGGGCAGCCTGGTGCTCTTTAGATGAATGGCATGACAACCGGCGAAGCCGCTCTCGACTTCCCAATCCTGTCGCTGGCGCTGTGGCTGCCGCTCATCGTCGGACTTCCGATCATCGTGCTGGCGCGCGGCCGCAACGCCATTGCATTGGGAGCGCTCATAGCCAGCCTGGCGCAGGCCGTCCTCGCCATCATCGTCACGGTCACCTTCGACCGCCAGGCCACCGGCTACCAGTTCGTCGAGAGCGCCGAATGGATTCCTGCGCTGGGCATTTCCTACAAGCTCGGCGTGGACGGCGTATCGATTCTCATGGTCCTACTGACCGGCATTATCGGACCGCTGGTGGTTGCCGCCAGCTGGCTGACGATTCACCGGCGTGAGCGCGCATTCTTCGCGGCCCGAATGACGCGCCCGACGGCCATGCACGGGGGATTCGGCCCGGTCGACTTCGTCCTAT
>VXPS01000167.1 GCA_009839425.1 Chloroflexota bacterium | reverse complement strand
GGTCGCGGAGATGTGTAAACGCTCCCGGCCCGGGGGCGCCAGCCCGGGTCACCGCGGTAGATATCCGTCGTGAAGGCGACGACGCGCTCGGTATTGACTGGGCCGACGGTTCAGCTTCCGTGATTCCGCTGCGGGAGATTCGTCTGGCCTGTGGCTGCGCCGTTTGCCGCGACGAACTGACCGGCGCGCCGCTGCTGGACCCGGCCACGATTCCCGCCGACATTCGCGCCTACCGGATTGCGCCGGTGGGGAACTACGCGCTCACCTTCGACTGGAGCGACAGCCACAGCACCGGCATCTTCCCGTGGGAAATGCTTCGCGCACTGGCCGACCGGCTCAACTCCGAGAGCCGGTAGGCGCGCGTCAGCTGGAAATCTTCTCGACGGTGCGTTCGTAGCGGCGCTGCATCTCGGGTCCGCGCCAGGTCATGAACTCCTCAGCGACGGCCCGGGCGTTGACTTCCGATGGTGGCAACGGGATTTCGATGGTGGCTAGGGATATTCGATCGGTTCCCCAGACATAGGCGGCGACTTCCCCCTTGCTGACGATCAGATTCACTCCAACATTGGCTTCAACAACGGGCACGCCGTTTTCACGCGCCCTCGCGATCACGTTCAAGTTCTGATCGCGGCTGCGTGAGCCAAAGGAAGGGATCAATAACGCTTGAGCGCCGTCCATGACCTGGGCGCGAGCAATGAGCGGGTTCCAGCGGTCGTTGCAGATCATCGTGCCGACGCGGCCCACCGGGGTGTCGATGGCTCGAAGGCTGTGGCCGAGGCGATTGAAGTCCCAGTCGTCGCACGCGCCTTCGGCAAGCTGCGTCTTGTAGTAAGTTCCGCAATGTTCGCCATCGGGCCCCAGGATGATGGCGGCGTTGTAGACACCGTCGTCGCGCCGTTCCGCGTAGCCGAAGCAAAGCACGATGCGTAGTTCGGCCGCCAGGTCGCTGAAGCGCTGGATGCACGGACCGTCCGGCGGCTCGGCGATCTCCCACATGTCAGCGCGGAGGTCGGGGTCCTCGATGACGTCCATGACCACGTAGCCCTCAAGGAATCCCTCCGGGGCTACCACCAGTTCCGCGCCCTGGGCTGCGGCCTGGCGTACAAAGTCCTCCAGCTTGTCGGCATTGGCGGCCTTGTCCCACTTCTTGGGCTTAATGGACAGAGCGGCCGCGCGGACTGATCGATACATGGTGAAACCCCTTTCGAACTCGAAACGCCCTGCCCGGCTAAGAAACGCTGACGACCCGTGGCAACCTTGTCAAACATAAGTAATTCGATATCGAACTACTTATGGATCACGTCCGCATTCGCTCAGGCGTCAGGGCGGTCACGTGGTCCGAGCCAAACGTTCTCGGCGACGCCGGCCTCGTGGTTGAGGGCGCGCGCGAGTTCGAATAGCACGTCGCTCAGACGGTTGAGGAAAACCGGGACATCTGGGCTTACGGTGGATTCCGAAGTCAGACGAAAGACCTCGCGTTCGGCGCGGCGGCAAACGGTACGGGCCAGATTGACGCTAGCCGCTGCAGGCGTGCCGCCGGGCAGGATGAAGTGCTGCAGCGGCGGTAGATCCGTCCGGTAGCCGTCAAGCCACGTGTCCAGCGCCGCGACATCCGACGACGTGATGCGGTCGCCGCGGGCGCGTCCGCCCGGATTGGCCAAATCCGAGCCCAGGGTGAACAGCCGGGTCTGCATCCAGGCCAGGCGGTCCAAGTGATCGCCGGGTGGGCAGGAGCTCATGGCGACGCCGAGCGCGGAGTTGAGTTCGTCAACGGCGCCCAGGGCAGCGATGCGCGCGTCCGTCTTCGAGACGCGCGCGCCGTCGAAGAGGCTGGTCTGGCCCTGGTCGCCGTGGTGCTTTCGGGTCAATGGCAGCCCAGGACAGGTTTCCGAGCCGAATGTTTCACGTGAAACATCGCAGCGGTCTCACGCGGATTTCGCGCGGTCAGGGAGAAGCACCCGGGCAATGGAGTCGCCACCGATGTCGCGCCAGCCAGACCCCGGCTCGGCCAGTCGACGCGCCAGCGGCGAGTCGGTCTGGATGACCACGGCGTCGGGATCGATGTCCATGAGTTTCTGGCGCCAGCCGGACTCGAGGCCCGTGACCGAGAGGTAGTCGCTGAGCGTATCTGGCACGAAGAGGTCAAAGCGGCCATCGATGAACACAAGCGCATCCGGCCACTGGGCCCAGGAGAGGAACGCGCCCCAATGGTAGGTGCCAAAGATTCGCGTTGCTCCGGTATCAGCAACGAGGTCGCGGGCCGCGGCCGGCATAGGCACGACGGTGGGTCCATCAAGCGTGCGCGGGCTGATGGCGGCAGCAACGCCAATCGCTGCGGCCACCGCGAGCACGGCGCCGGCGCGGACCGCCCAGGCGGGAAGAGACACACGGGCAGCGCCGGCAGTCGCCAGTGGCTGCGCCAGCAGCAACGGCGCCAGCACCGCGGCGAAGGGCATGACCTTGCGGGTACTGAATCCGGCCGCCAGCACCAGGATCAGCAACCCCAGCATGGCGGGCTCGATACGAGCTCGGCGCAGGATCAGCAGCAAACCCAGCAGGACGAGAAAGGCCGCGAAGAACCACCAGGTTTCGCTGAAGGCCTCGGGCGGCCGCCAATCGCTGTTGAAGCGACGAAACTCGCCGCCCCATTGAAAGAACGGCTGGGCGAGCAGGCGGAGCCCCGACGGATTGAGGGCCGGTGCGACGACCGACAAGGCCGTGACGGCGGCGAAGGGTGCAAAGCGCGTGCGGGGGCGTGGACCGATGAAAGGCAGCCGGGACCGTGCCCAGAGCGCTTCGACGAGGAAGGTGGCCAGCAGGGCGAAGCCGATGGGGAACGACGCGTGCACGTTGCCCCAGACAACGAACACGAGCGGCAGCAGCCACACCCCACGCGACCCGGTGCGCCGGTGATGCAACGCCAGGACGGCTGCCAGGACGGCCGCCAGTAGTCCAAATGCCAGCGGACGGATTCCCGCGAACGGGAACAGCGGCAGGGATGCCGTCACCAGCGCGGCGGTTCGCATCCACGGGCCGACGCCCTGGGCGGCCAGCGTACGTTCGAGCAGGCCCCAGGTGAGGGCGTAGACGGCGGCTATACCCAGGACCGCGGCGATAACTCCGCCCAAGTCCACCAGTTGAAAAATGATCAGGGCGGGAAGCCACTCATGGACTGTCCAGACGGCGTCCCCGGCGCTAAAGGTGAAAGGATCGGGATAGGGGAGTTCGCCCCGGCCGGCTATGAAGCGACCGTTGTTGAGGTGGACCCAGAGGTCGGCGTCCAGCGGCTGGGCGGCGGCCAGCGCGGCAATGGCCACTATCGCGGCGGCGGGCGCCGCGCCTCTGTGTCGAGCGACGTTGGCGGTCATCTGTTCGGCGGCCTGAGACAGCGCAGGCACGGCCTGTGATCCCTAGCGCGTTGTCGGTAGATTTCGCCGCAAGAACTCGGCGCTGTTGCGAACGACCGTCTGAGCGCTGGCGTTGAGCAAATGCCCCACGCCGGGGTAGAGGTAGAGGTTACTTGCCACGCCGGCCTCCCGCAGAGCCAGCCGGAGCTTTGACGCCCACGCCGGGTTAACCGCCAGATCGTTCCCGCCTTGGTGGATATCCACCGGACCGGTCAGCCCTTCGAGATAGTTGCCTGCGGACAGGGCGGCCCGCAACTGGTCGCTTGAGCTGGAGGTTGGGACCCGGTAGTAGTCGGAGATGTCGTCAAGCCAGACGCTGAGCGGCGCCCAGAGCGCTATCGGGCCAATCCAGGGGTCCACGACACCGGCGCGGATGGCCAGTTCGCCGCCGAGGCTATGCCCCCAAATGCCAATGCGACCCGGCTGAGCTTCAGGGAACTCGCGCGCCGCGGACGCCAGGTTGAGAACGTCGATCACGAATTCCAGCCGAGCGCCGATGTTCAGCCGGGAGTCGTCTTGCGATCCGCCGAGCCCCCGATAGTCCGTGGCAAGGGTCACCACGCCGCGCCGGGCCAGGGCGTCGGCCATGACGCGCGTGCCCACGCCAGTGGCGTACTGGCTTGGCAACACGTATCCGTGATTGAGCAGGACGACCGGAAAGGCGCCCTGACCAGCCGGGATGGTGGCCATGCCGGTGATGTGCAGGCCGTCGGAGTTGTAGCTCATGACGTACGAGGTGTAGTCGTCGTGGCGCGTTGCCACCTTGTGCAGGCGAATCTCCGAGGGCGGAAAGTTGCGCGCGCGCAACGCGGGAATCGAGAGAGGTGACCCGCCGGGACTTCGGTCGTTGGGCCGGCCAACCAGGTTCCAGACGTCGCAGGCGCTCAGGGCCAGGGCGGTGGAGCTGGCCGCGCCCAGGCCGAGGAGTCGCCGGCGAGGGAGCGGGAGGTGATGTATCGACGCGGACATGGGCGGAACGGTCTCCAACGTGTGCGAGGTTGCCGCCGACCGCTTGGGTGGGGTTACCGGTCTATTGAGGCTAGTCCGTCCGAGACGCGCTCGACGACGTCGGACTCGACGGCGCGGGCCGCGGCATTGAGCGCGTTTTCCACCGCCATGGCATTTGATCGTCCGTGTCCAATGATGACCACGCCGTTAACGCCGAGCAGTGGTGTACCGCCGTATTGAGCGTAGTCGGTGCGACGCCGGACTGCTCGGAACGCTGGATACATAAAGGCAACCCCGGGGAGCGTGTAGGGGCGGCGGCGGACGGCGGCGCGAAGTTCACCTACTGCAAACTCAGCCGTGGCCTCGAAGGACTTCAGGACCAAGTTGCCTGTGAAGCCGTCACAGACCACCACATCAGCGCTGCTATTGAAGAGCCCGCCCGGCTCGATATTGCCGACGAAGTCGAGTGGTGAGGCCGCCAGGAGTTCGGCGGCCGCGAGGGTCAGCGGGCTGCCCTTAGTGGCCTCCTCTCCGATGCTCAACACCCCGGTGCGGGGTCTTGGCGTCCCGAGCGCCTGGCGCACGTAGACCTCGCCCATCAGGCCAAAGTCGCGCAGATGTTCGGGGCGGGCCTCGGCGTTGGCGCCGACGTCAATAAGCAGCGTAGGGGCTTCGCGACCGGGGATGAGGACTGCAAGACCGGGCCGGTCCACGCCGGCCGCACGCCCCACGACCAGGACGCCAGCCGCCATAGTGGCGCCGGTGTTTCCCATCGAAACAAGGGCCTGGGCCTCCCCGGAGCGGACGAGTTCCGCGCAGCGCCGGATCGAGGCGTCCCGGGTGGATCGCACCGCCTGTACCGGGTGTTCGTCCATGCCGATGGTGGCCGGCCCCGATTCCAGGCGCCAGGCGGATGGATCCTCGCCGCCGCTCGACAGCAGACCGCGCATCACATCGACGTCACCGACCAGGATGGCGCGTTGGCCGGTTGACCTGACCCAGCCGATGGCGCCCTCAATCGTGGCGTCCGGCGCCCGGTCACCGCCCATGACGTCCAGGGCGATGGCCGGTCTATCTGCGGCGGCCGTCATGCGTGGATCGTCAGACGTCCAGGTTCCGGACCGTGCGAGCGCGGTTGATGATGAAGCGGCGGCGTTCGCCCACGTCCGTGCCCATCAGCCGCGAGAACACCTGGTCGACGTACGCGTCACCGCTGCCGTTCATCCCAACTTGCAGGAGATGCCGGTCCTCCGGGTTCATCGTGGTTTCCCACAGTTGTTCGGCGTTCATCTCGCCGAGGCCCTTGTAGCGCTGCACGCTAACCCTGCCGGAAATCTGGCGGAGCAACCGGTCGCGCTCATCTTCGCTGTAGGCGTATTCGGCCCGCCGGGAGTTGCCGACACGGAAGAGCGGGGGCTGGGCAATGAAGAGGTTGCCGTGTTCAATCAGCGGCTTCATTTCACGGTAGAAGAAGGTGAGCAGCAGCGTGCGGATGTGCGAGCCGTCCACGTCGGCGTCGGTCATGATGACGACGCGGCCGTAGCGGATCTTGGCGACATCAAACTCAAGGCCGACGCCACCGCCGACGGCTGTGATGATGTTGCGGATCGACTCGTTGGAGAGCACCTTGTCGACCCGCGCCTTCTCGACGTTGAGGATCTTGCCGCGGATGGGAAGGATGGCCTGGAACCGGCGGTCGCGGCCCTGCTTGGCGTTTCCGCCTGCCGAGTCGCCCTCGACGATGAAGAGTTCGCAGCGCTCGGGATTGCGCTCCTGGCAGTCGGCCAGCTTGCCGGGCAGGGCAAAGCCGTCCAACGCCCCCTTGCGAACGACCAGGTCGCGCGCCTTCTGCGCGGCGACGCGCGCGCGGGCGGCGAGCTTGGTCTTTTCGACGATCTTGCGGGCCTCGCTGGGGTGCTCGTGCAGGTAGGTGCCGAGTTGATCGTTGACGACGGACTGGACATGTCCGGCGACCTCGCTGTTGCCGAGGCGGGCCTTGGTCTGGCCCTCGAACTGCGGCTCGGGAATCATCACGCTTACGATGGCGGTAAGCCCTTCGCGAACGTCGTCCCCGGTGAGGTTTGGGTCACTGTCCTTGAGTTGCCCGCTCTTGCGGGCGTAGTCGTTGAGTGACCGGGTGAGGGCGGCTCTGAAGCCCGTGAGGTGAGTGCCGCCATCGATATTGCGGATGGTGTTGGCGAAGGTATGAATCTGTTCCGACACCGTGTCGCAGTACGCGAGTGCGACTTCAACCTGGGTAGTTTCCACCTGGCCGCGCAGCACGATCGGGTCGGGGTGCAGACGGCCGCGCCGGCGGGTGAGGCGGCGGACGAATGAGGTGACGCCGCCCTCGAAGTAGTAGGTCGCCTGGCGGTCGGTTCGCTCGTCGTGCAGCCGCATGGTGGTTCCACCGGCGAGGAAGGCCATTTCGCGAATGCGCTGGTCAAGGGTGTCGAAGTCGTAGTCGAGGGTTTCAAAGATCCGATCGTCGGCCAGGAACTCAACCTCGGTACCGTGAGCTTTCGTCCGCTCGCCTTTGACGACATCGCCTGTCGGCGCCCCGCGCTCGTATTCCTGGGTCCAGCAGAAGCCGTCACGCCGGACCTTGACCCGCATTCGGCTGGAGACGGCGTTGACTACGGATACGCCAACGCCATGCAGGCCGCCCGAGACCTTGTAAGCGCCGTTATCGAACTTGCCGCCGGCGTGCAGCGTCGTCATGACGACTTCAAGCGCGGGACGCTTGACCTTGGGGTGCTCGTCGACCGGGATACCGGAACCGTCGTCCGTGACGCGGACCCAGCCGTCAGGGGTGATGACGACCTCAACCCTGGTTGCGCGTTGGGCCAGCGCTTCATCGACGCCATTGTCAATGACCTCGAAGACGAGCTGGTGCAGCCCACGGGCGTCGGTACTGCCGATGTACATCCCTGGTCGGCGGCGAACGGCTTCGAGGCCCTCGAGCACCTGGATGTCTTTGGCCGTATACGCCATTCGGCTTAGAGCTCCTTCGCCGACCAACTGGCGGGCTTGTTCACCACGACGATGTGGCTGCATAGCGGCCCCGAGGCTTCAGTGGAACGGGTGTGCCTGATATTCGCAGGACCAGCAGGCCGGTGGGGCCAGCGGATCACTGCGCGGACGTGTGCGGCAGGGCGGCGGTTTCGGATAGGTTCTTTCCGTTGATGCCCGAACCGCCTCCGCTTTCTTGTGTCCGGGATCAGGTGGTCTGCCCGATGTACTTATCGTACCACAAGACGATGGTAACGGGGATGCCACCCGAGAGTCGAAAGGCTCCAAGTTACGTGCTGCCGGGCATTATGAAGCTACAAAATACATATTCACCTACTCAACAAAAACTCCGTTCTCCTGCAGCAGTTCGCCGTCGAGATAGAGGGCAGCGTCGGTGCGCAGATCCTTGACCATGTCCCAATGCACGGCGGATTGGTTCTTACCTCCAGTGAACTCATAGGCGCGTCCGACGGCCAAGTGCACGGTGCCGCCCATTTTCTCGTCGAAGAGGATGTTCTTGGTGTGGCGCTGGATTCCGTTATTGGTCCCGATGCCGATTTCCCCCAGCCGTCGAGCGCCTGAGTCCGTGTCGAGGATGGCGTTGAGAAATTCCTCGCCGCGTTCGGCGGTGGCTTCGACGATCAGGCCGTCCTTGAAGGTCAACGTGATGCCGTCCACCTGCCGACCCTGGTAGATGGCGGGGAAGTCGTAGGTGATGCGGCCGTTGACGCTGTCCTCGATCGGGGCGGTAAAGATCTCGCCGTCGGGCATGTTTTTCTTGCCGTCGGCCGGCTCCCAGATGCGTCCGGCGGTTCGCAGGGTGAGGTCCGTATCGGGGCCGATGATGCGAACGTCCGAACCCGCTTCGAGCCGCGTTTTCAGCGACGCCAGCCGCGCCGTCATTTCCGACCAGTCGATGTTGGTGGCGCCGTACAGGAAGTCGGCGTACTCGCCTAGCGACATCTCGGCCTCTTGGGCCAGCGCATTGGTGGGGTAGTCGCAAAGGACCCAGCGCACGTTCTCGATGATCTGGTCCATGACAGGGCGCCGGGCGATCATTGTTTTGGCCAGCCTGGATGGGTCGACGTTGGCCAGGGCACGCGTGTTCTCGGTGGCGCGGATGCGGATGGCGGCCTGGATCGAGTCGGCCTGGAACTTGGCAATTGGGTCCAGGAACTCAAGCTGGTCGTCGTTGGCTTCTGACAGGTAAACCTCCTGCGCTTCCTCAAAGCCGACATTGAGCCGTGGGTGCCCGCCGGCCGCCAGTACGCGCCGGTAGCAGGCCATCAAGAGCGGTTGAGCGTTGGCGGTGCCGTCGATCACGACCAGGTCGCCGGGGCCGACCTCGGTCGAGTGCTGCACTAGGATGTCGGCAAGCGCTTCCACGCGGGGATCAGTCACGGAACAAGTCCTTGGGCAGTTAATGGCGGAGATGAGCCCATCCTCTAACGCCGCCCACGCAGCGCTCAACCTCATGTCCGTAGAGAAAGCACCGAAGGCTCGCCGCGCGCTGATTCCGACGGAACTGGGCCGGCATGCCTGACCTTCGGCCCTGGGAGGTCCTGGGGTCTCGCACGGTCTCCAGCGACCGCTGGTTGACCCACACGCTGGAGCACGTGCGTCTCCCGAGCGGTCTGGAGATTTCGCAGTATCACGTGCTGAATCAGAACGACTTCTGCTTGATGGTGGCGGTCACGCCCGCCTGCGCGGTTCCTCTAGTGCGCCAGTACAAGCACGGCGCCCGTGACGTGGTGCTGGAGTTTCCCGCGGGGCTGGTGGAAGACGACGAGACACCGGAAGCCGCCGCTGCCCGCGAACTACTGGAAGAAACCGGCTATGCGGGCCGCATGCATTGCGCCGGAACGCTGCTCACGAGTCCCTCGCGCAACCGCAACCTGGCGCACGTGTTCGTGGTTCTGGACGCCGAGCAGGTTTGCGAGCCTGAGCCCGAGGAGACGGAACAGATCGAGGTCGTCATGACTCCGCTCGTCCAGCTGCCGGGGCTGGTTGCCGAAGGCGCCATCCGTGACCTGGGTTCACTGGCCACATATGCCCGAGCGCGGGCCGCGTTTCCCGATCTTGGCTGGGAAGGCTGACGCGGGCTGCGGGCGGAACCCGCAGCCAGTAGGTAGCATGCGCTCCCGAATGCCCGCGTAGCGCGCGACGGTCCCGCCAATCCAATGGTTCACATACGTCCCGAGATCGCCGCGCTGCACGGCTATACGCCGGGCCACCAGCCAAGCGAAGGCGGCTGGATCAAGCTGAACACCAACGAGAGTCCGGCCGTCGCCCCGGGTGTACTGACGCGGCTGCGCGAGGCCGTGACGGAGGACGTACGCCTGTACCCGAATCCAGTGAGCCAGGAACTGCGTGAGCGGCTGGCGGACCGGCACCGTGTGACGCCTGAGCACATCTTCGTGGGAAATGGCTCGGACGACGTGTTGAACCTAATCATCCGCGCGGTGTGTGGGCCCGAGGCGCGGGTGGTGGCGCCGCATCCCAGCTACTCCCTGTATCCGGTGCTGGCCGAGATCCAGGGCGCGCGAATGGTCCACTGTCCGCTAGGCCCAGGCTTCGAGTTACCCGTGCGGCAGCTCGCGGCGGCACGCGGCGCAGTGACCTTCGTGGCCAGCCCCAACAACCCGGCCGGCACCCACTATGGAGCCGACGAACTGCGCTGGCTGGCGGAGCGCACGAACCTGCTGGTGATCGACGAGGCGTACGTGGAGTTTGCATCTAGCGACCGGATAGACCTGGCGCGGACGCTGCCAAACGTGTGCGTGACGCGGTCGTTTTCCAAAGCGTTTGGCCTGGCAGGGATCCGCCTGGGATATGCGGTGGGCGATCCCGAGTTCATTGACGTCTTGCACCGCGTCAAGGACTCGTACAATGTCAGCCGGCTTGCGCAGGTTGCCGGGGTGGTGGCCTGTGACGAAATCGCGTGGGCGGAGGCGCACTGGGAGGCAACTCGCGTCCGGCGGGACGCATTTGCAGAGGAGCTCCGCGGACGCTTTGATCTCCAGGTATATCCATCCGAAGCGAATTTTGTGTTCGTTGAGTGCGCGCCCCACGACGCGGGCGTCGTTCAGCGAGAACTCGCCAACCATCGAATTCTGGTCCGCCGCTTCGCTGAGGAGCCCCGCCATGCCAACGCGCTGCGCGTCTCGATTGGTTCGGACGCGGAGATGCGGACGCTATTGGAGGTCCTCGGTGAGATCCTGGCGGTTGGACCGGTTCGAAACGGCGAGGACTGAGCCGATGATTAGGTCGATATTGGACGCTTCACCATGCACCCAGCCATTGCGACGCATGGTTCGCAGGGAGGTTTCGTAGTTGGAAGGTCTGGTTTGGTTTGTACCCGCGTCGATCATCGTTTCGGTGCTCGTCGTCATCTACCTGGCGCGCGATGTTTTGACGCGGCCGATTGACCGAACGGCAAACCCCGCGGATCTAATTCCGGCCATGCAGGGGTTGGAAGCCGAACAACGGTCGGAACTGTTCGGTCGAATGGCGCTCAATGGCGACCGCATCTTCGACGGCGCCACCGCGTTCCTGCAGCGGCAGTACCGCACCATCGCCTGGATGGCCATCGTGGCAGCCGCCTTCCTGGCGGTTCTGCTGCTGTTCTTTGGCGAAAACGAGGCGAAGGGCATCGAGGCCGGCGACCTCGCCTGGCGGACCGGGGTGTCCTTCCTGGTTGGCGCGGTGCTGTCCGGTCTCTCGGGCGTGATCGGCATGATCATTGCCGTTCGGTCCAACGTGCGAACGGCCAGCGCCGCGACCCGATCGCTCGGCGACGCGCTCACGATTGCGCTGCGCGGCGGGGCCGTCTCGGGAATCCTGATCGTAGGCCTCAGCTTGCTCGGCGTGTTCATGCTGTTCTGGCTGTTCGGCGGATTCGAGAATCCGAAGGTCACGCCGGAACTGATCGTCGGGTTCGGGTTTGGGGCCAGTTTCGTGGCCCTATTCGCCCAGTTGGGCGGCGGCATCTACACCAAGGCCGCCGACGTGGGCGCGGACCTGGTCGGCAAGGTGGAAGCCCGCCTGCCCGAAGACGACCCCAGGAATCCCGCGGTGATCGCGGACCTGGTGGGCGACAACGTAGGCGACTGCGCCGGTCGTGGTGCGGACCTTTTCGAATCCACGGCCGCGGAGAGCATCGGGGCCATGATTCTGGGTGTCGCCGTATTCAAGGCGACCGGCGAAGACAACATTGCCTGGATCCTATTTCCGCTGGTCGTGCGTTCGTTCGGGGCCCTTGCTTCGATCGTCGGGCTGCTGGTGATCCGGCCCGACCGGGTGCGCAACGCGCAGCGGGCGCTGGATGTGGGGTACTGGACGACAGCCGTGCTGGCCACGGTCGGCATGGCGATCTCGGCCCTGGTGATGCTGGAGTCGTGGTGGTTCTTCCTGTGCGGCGTGATCGGCATCCTGACCAGCGTCGCCTTCGTGTACATCACGCAGTACTACACGGCGTTCAACCGGCCGGTGCGCGAGATCGCGGAGGCCTCCCGAACCGGGGCGGCCACCAACATCATTTCCGGTCTGGCCGTTGGTCTGGAGAACACGGCGATGCCCATCATCGTCATCTCCGTTGCGCTTTGGGGTTCGTACCAGGCAGGCATACAAGGATTCGCCGAGCTGGGTATCAGCCTGGGTAGCGCCGAGGGCGAGATCAGACCCTTTGTAGCCGGCGTGTTCGGCACGGCCGTTGGCACGATGGGCATGCTGATGAGCGCGGCCTACATCCTGGCCATGGACACCTTCGGCCCGATCGCGGACAACGCCGGCGGGATCACGGAGATGGCCGACGCGCCGGAGGACGTGCGCGACATCACCGACGGACTGGACGCGGTCGGCAACACGACCAAGGCGCTGACCAAGGGATACGCCATCGGTTCGGCGGCGCTGGCGGCTTTCCTGCTGTTCAGCGCCTACCTGGAAACCGCGGGCCTGCACTCGGTGGACCTGTCCAAGGTCGAAGTGTTTATCGGGGGCATGCTTGGCGCCATGCTGGTGTTTCTATTCAGTTCACTCGCGATTCGCGCGGTAGGGCGCGCGGCCCAGGCGATGATCCAGGAGGTTCGCCGTCAATGGCAGGAACAGCCCGGGATCATCGAAGGCACCGTTGAGCCGGATTACGGCCAGGCCGTGGACATCAGCACGCGCTCGGCGCTACGGGAAATGATTGCGCCGGGTCTGCTTGCGGTCATCATGCCCATCGTGGTCGGCATCGTGCTGCGGGCAGAAGCCGAGGCCGCGCTGCTGATGGTCGGCACGATCGCCGGCGTGCTGCTGGCGACCGTGATGAACAACGGTGGCGGCGCCTGGGACAACGCCAAGAAGTACATCGAGGCTGGCCATCTTCGCGACGAAGATGGCAATCCAATCGGCAAAGGCACGGACGAACACGCCGCGTCGGTTGTCGGTGACACCGTCGGTGACCCGTTCAAGGACACCGCCGGCCCGTCGCTGCACGTGCTGGTCAAGCTGCTGAGCACGATCACCCTGGTGCTCGCGCCGGTCTTTATCTAGCTGCTTTGATACTGGGCCGCCCGCCAGGGTGCGCACCGGCGTCTCGCTGGGTCGACTGACCCATGTGGGGCGAGGTGATCGTCCTGGCGGCGGTCCAGGCGCTGACCGAGTTTCTGCCGGTCAGCAGCTCGGGCCATCTGGTGCTGGTTCCCGTCGTGGCGGGCTGGACCGATCCGTTTCTGACGGGGCTGACGCTTTCGGTGGCACTGCACGTGGGGACAGGGTTGGCCCTAGTGATCGCGCTTTGGTCCGACTGGGTGTGGCTGGCCCGCGGCGTGGTCGGCAAGGAGCCCTCCGTCCAGTTGGCCCGTCGGCTGCTCGCAGCGCTGGTGGGATCGACACTGCTTATCGGACTCATCGCGCTGCCGCTGCGCGGCTGGCTGACGACGCTGCGCGACCCCACGCTGGCAGCGGGGCTCCTCATCGTCTTTGGATTGGCGTTGGCAGCTGCGGACCGATTTGGGACGAGCCGCCGCGACCTCACATCCACGCCCTTCACATTCTGGGTTGCGATTGGACTGTCGCAATTCGCGGCGCTGGTCCCCGGGGTTTCGAGGGCGGGTATCACGATGACAGTGGCGCGAGGTCTGGGTGTGGAGCGTCAGGCTGCCGCAAGGTTTTCGCTGTTTCTGCTGGCGCCGGCCGTGGCTGGCGCGGGGCTGGTTCAGTTCATCGACGTGGCGGTGAGCGGCAAGCCAGTCGGTGACATCCCGCTGCTGATCGGGGCGACGCTGGTCGCGGCTGTGGTCGGGGCGGCCGCCGTGCGCTGGCTGCTGAGCTTCGTCGCCCGTCACAGTCTGGCGGCGTTTGCCATCTACCGTGTGGCTGCCGGCACCCTGGCGCTGATCCTGCTGTTCACGCTGCGCGCCTGAAAAACCTGCGGCGCGAGCGCCAACCGTCCATATAATCGCTTCTCTCAGGCGAGGTGCGCATGCGCATAGGAATTCTCAACGCGACCGGGTATTCCGGCGGCGAACTGGTTCGATATCTGGCCGTCCACCCGGAGTTCGAAATCGTCGGCGCCACCGCCCGCAGCCAGGCCGGACGCCGTTTGCACGAGGTGTTTCCGTGGATGCGCGCCAGCAGCCGCGCCGCCTACGCCGACCTGGAGCTGGCGCCCGAGTTGAACGGCAGCGCCGACCTGGTGATCTCGTGCTTGCCGCACAAGGCGTCGGCGGCCCAGCTGGCTCCGTTTCTCGACGATGGGATCCGCTGCATCGACGTCAGTTCCGATTTCAGGCTGCGCAATCCGGCGGACTACCTGCGCTGGCACGGCGTGGAGCATGCGGCGCCCGAGTGGATCGACTCTGGCGTGTACGGGCTGACGGAGTGGCATCGCGACCAGATCCGCGAGACTGACCTGGTGGCGAACCCCGGCTGTCATGCCATCACGGCGGCGCTGGCGCTGGCCCCGGCGGCGAGCGCCGGACTTCTCGCTGGCCACGTAGTGGTGGACTCGAAGACCGGCGTTTCGGGGGCGGGGCGTTCGGCGTCGGCCGCGTATGGATTCTCCGAGATCAATGAGGATTCGTCGGCCTATCGGGTGGCGGACCACTACCAGAGTCCGGAGATCGCGCAGGAGTTGAGCGACATCGGCGGCTTGCCGATCGAGGTGACGTTCGCCCCGCACCTTGTGCCCATGACGCGCGGCATTTTGATCACGGCCTATGGGGCGTTGCGTGCGGATGTCGCCCCGTCGCAAGTCGAGCAGGCCTACCGCGACGCCTACGAGGACGAGCCATTCGTTCACCTGGCGGGCGTTCCGCCGCACACCAAGTGGACGTCCGGCGGGAACCACGCCTTCGTTCATTGGACCGTCGATGAGGCGACCCAGACGCTGGTGGCGATGGCGGCGATCGACAACCTGGGCAAGGGCGCGGCCGGCAGCGCGGTCCAGAATGCGAACGTGATGGCGGGTATCGACGAGCAGGTCGGCCTGGCGATTCCGCCGAGTCACCCGTAATGCACGAACCGCCCGAGGAACTTGATGGGTTTCGGGTCGTTCCGGGCGGCACGCTGGCGCCGCGCGGATTCGTGGGCGGGGGCGTAGCCGCCGGGATCAAGGCTACCGGGGCGCTGGACCTGGGCGCGATCCTGAGCACGCGCACACCCTGTCAGTCGGCGGCGACCTTTACGACCAACCGCGTGTGCGGCGCGTCCGTGACTATCAACAAGGAGCGCCTGAGCAAGAAGCCGGCCCGCGGCATCGTGTTCAACAGCGGGAACTCCAACGTGTTCACCGGAGCGCGCGGGCGGGCCGATGGCCTGGCGTTCATCGACGCCTTTGCCGGCCGGTTCGGCGTGTCGGCCGATGAGGTTTTGGTGGCGTCGACGGGCGTGATTGGATTCCATCTGCCGATGCCCAAGATCCTTGCGGGAGTTGAGTCTCTTGAGCTGTCGCCCGACGCCGGCGAGGCAGTCGCAAGGGCCATGATGACCACCGACGTTGCGCCAAAGACGCTGGCCATTGAGGTTCCGGTGTCTGGCGGCACCATTCGGATCGGCGGCGCCGCGAAGGGCGCCGGCATGGTGCATCCGAACATGGCAACGATGTTCGTCTTCATGACGACGGATGCCGCACTGGAAGGCGGCGCGCTGCAGCGGCTGCTGAGCGAGACGGTGGCCAACTCGTTCAATCTGCTCAGCATCGACGGCGACCAATCGACGAGCGACACCGCCCTGCTGCTGGCCAACGGGGCAAGCGAATCCGGCTCGATCCAGGAATGCACGCCGGACGCGGAAGCGTTTGCACGCGGTTTGCAGGCGGTGTGCCGGTGGTTGGCGCAGGAGATCGTGCGCGGCGGCGAGGGCGTGACGAAGGTCTTCGCCGTGACGGTGCGCGGAGCCTCGGACGACGCCACAGCGCGTACGGCGGCGCGCGCGGTCACGACGTCGTCGCTGGTAAAGACGGCGATTCACGGCGGCGACCCAAACTGGGGCCGGATCGTCATGGCTCTCGGCAATAGCGGAGCGAAGTTCAATCCCGACCTGCTCGATATCTGGATCGGCAATACACAGGTCGTTCACGACGGAGCCCCCGCGGTATACGAGGAGACGATGGTCGCCGAGCATTTCCGGCAAACCGACGTGTCAATCGAGGTAGCGCTGAATCAGGGCGAAGCGAGCGCAACGGCCTGGGGCGGAGACCTCTCGGCGGAATATGTGGCGATCAACGCGGAGTACATGACCTGAGCGGCGTCTCCTCGGCCGCAACCCTCGTGGGCCGCTACGTCGTCGTCAAGATTGGCGGGACGGCGGACATGGCCGCCGGGCGTATCGGCGTCGACGTGCGGGCATTAGTCGATGCCGGCGTGCGGGTGGTGATTGCGCATGGCGGCGGCGACGAACTTACCGCCTGGCAAGCGGCCAGGAATCGCCAGACAACATGGCACAACGGCCTGCGCGTAACCGACAACCAGACGCGGGACGACGCCGTACTGGTCTTCCGAGGCCTGGTGGCGCCGGCGGTTGTGGGCGCGCTGCAGCAAGCGGGAGTGTCGGCGGTGGGCATCAGTGGGCCGGATGGCGGCGTGGTGCGGGTCCGGCAGGCGTCCCCGGATCTTGGCTGGGTGGGTCACGTCCGGACAGTGAACACGCGGATTCTCGATGACCTGACCACCGGGGGACACGTGCCGGTGGTTTCGCCGCTGGGGGTTGATGGCGACGGCGCGCTGTACAACGTGAATGGCGACGACATTGCGGGGGCGGTGGCGCGCGCGACGGGAGCTGCGGCCCTGGTGTTTCTAACCGACGTGGACGGGGTAAAGGGCGCCGACGGCGACGTTCTTGCGCAATTGGACCCGGATGGCGCGGAGCGCCTGATCCAGGATGAGGTAATTGCAGGCGGGATGATTCCAAAGGTCCGGTCCGCCGTGGCCTTGCTTGGCGACGTGGGCCGGGTCTGCATTGCCAACGGTTCGCGACGCCATGCATTGCGACGCGCCCTGGACCCGGCCGGTGGCGGTACGCAGGTGAGGACCGAGGCCGCGTCCCTATAATCCGAGCCGGAACGGCGACCGCCGTTCGACCCCTCCCGAGGCTGAACGACGCATGGGCTGGCAAGAGCAAGAAGCGCGCTATTACCACCAGGCGTTTCGCCGCTTTCCGGTGACGCTGGTGCGCGGTGAGGGGTCGCGCCTGTGGGACGACGAGGGCAACTCGTACCTGGACTTCACCGCCGGAATCGCCGTGACCACGCTGGGACACGGCGATCCCGAGCTGTGCGATGCGGTGGCGGACCAGGTTCGGTCGCTGGCACACATTTCCAACCTGTTCTACACGACGCCCCAACTCGAAGTGGCGCAGCGTCTGGTCGACAACTCGGCCCTGGACCGCGTCTTCTTCGTCAACAGCGGCGCGGAGGCCAGCGAAACCTGCCTGAAGATCGCCCGCAAGTGGGGTCGGACCCAGCGCGACGGCGCCTACGAAGTCATTACGGCGGAGCACGGATTCCACGGCCGCACGATCGCCACGACGGCCGCGACCGGTACGCCGGCCTACCAGGAACCGTTCGAGCCCATGCCCTCAGGATTCACGCACGTGCCGCTCAACGACCTGGATGCCGTTGACGACTCGATATCCCC
>VXPS01000087.1 GCA_009839425.1 Chloroflexota bacterium | reverse complement strand
GGTTTGCCCGCGCCGAGCGTCAGTAGCGCTGCTTAGGAGAAGGCGGCCAGAAGGCTTATCAGCCGTCTTCGCCATGGAGCCAGCGCAGGCCGCCGGGCCAGCCGGCGGATGACTGGGTCAGGATGGACAGGTAGTAGGCGTTGGTCCTGGACTCGGTGAAGTCGCAGGTGGACGCCAGCATCGTGTTGAGAGCCGTCCAGGATCGATAGCCTGGCTGGCCTCAGACTGGCTCGAGCGTAACCGTCCACTCGCCAGTGGCGACGATGTCCAAATAGAAGTGCTGCCGATCTCTGACCGTCGTTGTCGTCTGCCAATTCCCGGATGTGGTGACGGCTTCTACCAGGACTGACGGGTGTCCGAGTGCCGCCGTGAAGAGCGTGACAATGAAGCTCTGGGCGGCTCCAGACTGATCACTGTTTCCGCTGACGTTGATCGTGGCCCCGTAGATTCCTGGTTCTAGAAGGAAATACTCCGAGACAAGCTCACCGCGGCCTTGCACGGTATACGGCATCTCTGGTGGCGAAGAGTCGGTGGACTTGGTTGATGAGTCGCCTGATGTGGCTTCGCATACACGGAACGCGACGAAGGCGACTACAAGAACGATAGGAATGAGCATGAGCGGAGCGTAGGTTCGTGGCTCTGCCGAATCGGGACGCAGCGCTTGCCAGAAACTCATGACTTCCTGGTTACGTGCACCTGGCCGTGGGGTGGGCCGTTCCAGCGGGGGGAGTGGCGGAGGTGGTCGAGGATTTCGGCGAGTTCGTCGATGGAGGATTCGATGAGGCGTTCGCCGGCTTCGCGGGTGCCCTTGCGGGCGTCGCCCTTGGCGCCGGAGGGGGCGTGGGCGTTGAAGGCGTTGGGCCAGACAAGTTCCAGGTCCTGGAGCGGCTCGAGCATGGCCTTGAAGGCTTCGTCCACGGTGCCGGGGGCCAGGGCGTCCTGGCGGATGAGGTCGGGGGCCAGATAGAAGTCGTGGGAGCTCTCCATCTCGCAGGCGTGACCGCCGGGGATCTCGCCGGCGATGTCCTTGAGGACCGAGTCGTCGCCCAGGGTGTAGTGGCCGACGCAGCCCAGGAAGTCGATGTCCAGCCGGAAGCCGATGTCCTGCACGGCGGCCGACATCAGCCACTGGTTGCCGCCGTGGCCGTTGACGATCAGGAAGCGGCGGAAGCCGTGGTGGCGCATGGAAACGATGATGTCCTCGAGCAGGTCCAGGAAGGTCTCGGGACGCAGGGTCATCGTGCCGGGGAAGTTCATGTGGTGGTCGGAGATACCCCACGGGATGGCGGGCAGGGCCAGCAGGCGCGGGGCCAGGCGTTCGGCGGCGCGTTCGCAGTAGGCGTGGGCGATCAGATGGTCCTGCCCCAGGCCCAGGTGCGGGCCGTGCTGCTCGGTGGAGCCGATGGGGATGAGCACCAGTTCCACGGTCTCGGCGGCCTCGGCCACCTCGGGCCAGGACATCTTGTGCAGGGCGTAAGTGGGCAGGTTGCTCATCGGGTGTGCAGCGCGTAGCGCCAGCCAGGCATGCGGCCGCGGGCCAGTAGGTCGTCGGGCGAGTCGAGGAGAGTCATGATGAGCTGGTCGGCGCGTTCCTCGATGACGTCGATCATGCGCCAGCCGTCCTCGGCGGTGGCCAGAGTGGCGTCGCCGACGGCGCCGTTGGCGGAGAAGTCGGAGAAGTCGTGGTTGCGGCGGATGGAACGTCGCCAGAAGCGCTGGCGCAGGCGGCTGCCGCGCGGGCTCAGGTCGCCGGGGGCCAGGCTGTCGGTCTTGACGCGGTCCGGGCGCAGGGCCATGAGCTCGGCGGTTTCCAGCTCGCAGGCGTGGCCGGAGGTGGGGGACTTGACGATCTCGTCCTCCAGGTCGTCGTCCTCCAGGTCGTAGAGCGAAAGGGACGCCAGGAAGTCCAGGGGCAGGCGGGTGGGCAGGGATTGCAGGGCCAGGGTCATGACGGAGGTGTTGCCGCTGTGCCAGTTGGTCAGCAGGAAGCGTTTGAAGCCGTGGTGCAGCAGCGAGGCCAGGCAGTCTTCCAGCACGTGCAGGAAGGTCTGGGGGCGCAGGGTGATCGAGCCGGGGAAGCCCATGTGATAGGTGGACATGCCGTAGGGCATGGTGGGGGCGACCAGCAGGCGGGGGTGGAAGCGTTCGGCCAGGCGCAGGGTCAGGTCCTCGCAGATCACCAGGTCGGTGTCGAGCGAGGTGTTGGGGCCGTGCTGCTCGATGGAACCGATGGGGATCATGACCAGTTCCACGCCGTCGCGAGCGCGGGCGACCTCGGGCGAGGTCATGTGGGTGAGACGGAGCGGGGACGGCAGGTCGGCCAAAGGGTGCGTGTCCGGGGCTGGTTCGGCGATATGATAAGCGGCGACGGCTGGGCGAGCAGATTTCATGGTTCTGGTCGTCGATGTCGGCAATACCGACACCAAGTTCGGCGTGTTCGACGGCGAGGAGTTGGGCGCGCGCTGGGCGGTGCATAGCGACCTCAACCGCAGCGCCGCTGAACACGAGGCGCTATTGCGCGCCATGCTGGCGCATCATCAGGTAACGGGTATTGAGGCCGCCGTTATTGGATCGGTGGTGCCGGCCCTGACGGAACGTTTGGCCTCGGCAGTTCGCTCGGCCGCCAGCTGCGAGCCACTGATTGCGCGCTCGCAGGACGTGCGGGTCATCGACCTGGCGGTGGATCGGCCCGCGCAGGTGGGCATCGACCGGGTGGCCAACGCCCTGGCGGCCCGTGAGCTCTACCAGGCGCCGGCCATCGTGGTGGACCTGGGCAGCGTGACCACGTTCGACATCGTCAACGGGGCGGGCAGCCTGGCGGGGGTGATCATTACGCTGGGCATGCAGAACACGGCGCGAGCGCTGACGGCGGCCGGCGCGCAGTTGCCGTCCATCGACCTGGCGCGTCCGGCGCGGCTGGTGGGGACGGAGACCACAGGATCCATGCAATCCGGGGTGTACTGGGGGTACGTAGGAATGGTGCGCGGGTTGCTCGAGCAGTTGCAGTCCGAGTTGGGCGCCGACTACCGGGCCATCGCCACCGGCGGGCAGGCGCCGGTGGTGGTGGAGGACGTGGGGCTGTTCGAGATCGTGGACCTGGATTTAACGCTGCGCGGGCTGTGGCTGGTCCAGCAGGCGGAGGCGGCTGCGTGAGCGTGCTCAATGGCGCGCGGGTGGTGCTGTACGTCACCGGCGGCATCGCGGCCTACAAGGCCTCGGACCTCGCCAGCAAGCTCACGCAGGCGGGCACGGAAGTGGATGTCGTGCTGTCGCGGGCGGCCGAGGACTTCGTCGGACCGCTGACGTTCCAGGCGCTGACGCAGCGCACGGTCTACCGGGCCGGCGACGCCATGACGGCCGACAACGAGATTGCGCACGTACGGCTGGCCGCGGACGCTGACGTGCTGGTGATTGCGCCGGCGACGGCCAACGCCATTGCACGGCTGGCGCACGGGCAGGCCGACGACCTGGGGTCGGCCGTCGTGCTGTCCACCCAGGCGCCCATCGTGGTCGCGCCGGCCATGGAGCCCGGGATGTACGCCAACCCGGCCACACAGGACAACCTGGACACACTGCAACGGCGCGGCGTGCGAGTGATCGAGCCGGAGAGCGGCCGGATGGCCTCGGGCGCCGAGGGACAGGGGCGGTTGCCGGAGACCCCGGTACTGCTGGACGTAATCCGCGCCACGCTGGGGCGCAGCGGGCCGCTGAAGGATCGGGTGCTGGTGGTTTCGGCGGGTGGCACGCGGGAGTACATGGATCCGGTGCGGTTTATCGGGAACCCGGCGAGTGGCCGCCAGGGGGTGGAACTGGCGCGGGCGGCCATCGAGCGCGGAGCCACGACCAGGCTGGTGCTGGGATCCGGGACGGTGGAGCCTCCGGCGGGTGTTGATACGACGCGTGTCGAGTCCGCCGAGGAGATGCTGGACGCACTGCGCGAGGCGGTGAGCGGCTGCGACGCCCTCATCATGAATGCCGCCGTCGGCGACTACCGGCCGGCCAGCACCTCCGACGTGAAGCTGAAGCGCGGCGGTGAGCCCGCAGGCATCGACCTGATTGAAAACCCGGACCTGCTGCAGTCCCTTCAGGGCGACTTCCTTCGAGTCGGGTTCGCGGCGGAGACCAACGACCATCTCGAGAACGCCCGGAGCAAGCTGCTCGGCAAGGAGCTCGACGCCCTGGTCGTCAACGACGTGGCCGGGTCGAACACGGGATTTGCCGCGGAGACCAACGCCGTCACGATCCTCCGGCCGGAGCACCCGGACCTGGAAATCCCGCTGACCAGCAAGTCCGGCGTGGCGTCCGCCGTGCTGGACGTGGTGGTTGAAATGATCGGCGGGCGCTGACGACTTCGGCGGAGCCGCGGCTGAAGGGATGGCCGGCAGACCGGACGGCGGGATCCATGGCCTTCCACGCGCTGCAGGCGGCGCTGGCCGCCATGGGAATCGAGCGGTCGCTGGAATCCCTGGTCACGCGCTCTGGGGAGGCGTTCTGGGTGCCGTGGAGCGACACGGCCGACGCCGAGACGATGCGGTACATCCGAATGATGTCGACGCTGTTTCGAGCCACAGACCTGGCGAAGGTCAGGCTGGAGACTGGGGCCGAGGACGAGGCAGGCGGCGCTATTGCCGCGCTGCGGGAGCACACGGCCGCCGGCCGGCTGGTCATCGCGCCTGTCTTCAGCGAATCGCGTTTTGGTGTCATCCAGTCCGTCGATGCCAACGGCGTGGCCCGCGCCGTCGGTCCGGGCCATTTGGAGCCCGGCTCAATCGACCTGACTGGCGGCTGGAGCGGGTCGTTTCCCGCTTATCCGCCGGTGAAGTGCATCTATGGCGCGATACGGCGGGGCCGGCGGATTAAACCGGTTGGGATTCCGGTGCCCGACCTCGCGGGGATCCTGTTCGTGCCCCTCGGAAATGACATCGAAATCAGCGGCGTTCGGTTCGGGATCGAGGCCGTGCGCGGGGCTTGCGAAGCCGTCCGCGCCGGGGCGCCATTGCGCGACACCGCAGCGCTCGAGCGCCTGCTGGTGACCTTCGAGCAGGCCGAGTTCGGCTTCGGGTGCGCCGAGCGCTGGCTGGAATCGAACGAGGCAGACCACCTGTGGGACGCGCCCGACCTGGCACGCCTGGCGCGGAGTATGCGCGCGGCGTCCGGCGAACTGGCCGAGCGTCTGTGGGACTCCACGGGTACGGCTTCGGCGCTCGCGCTGGGACAAGCCGTAAAGGGGAGAAAGTCTGCGGTGTTCGAATTGCCGGCTGGTCTGGACCGCGAGCCGCCCGGACGCGTGGTGGAGCTGCCACGGGGTCGCGCAGTGATCGTCGACACTCGCAGCCGCCGCGCGGCGCTGGCGCGCCTGGCCGACGTGGTGGAACGTGCGGCCATGGCGTTTGCGAGAGCGGTGGACAGCGTGGGGGCGCTCTCCCGATAGGGCCTCGGCAAGCCGCGCGGAACGCGGCCGGTGGTAGCCACGCCCATGCCTGATCAGGGCCGTTGGGCGTGGAAACGCCCGGACGTCGCGCGGCTTTGGCGCGGCTGACGCAGGGCGTCGAGAACGCCGTGGCCGCGTTTGGGGCGATGGTTGGCTCGGACGACTGGAAGGCCTGACCTAGGGGCCGGATGTGCCGACGGGCGGCGACAGCGGCTCGGGCTCTGGCTGTACGGGCCGAGAGCGCACGAGCGTCAGCCCAATCAGGGTGGAGACGACGAACGAAGCGGCCACAGCGATGCCCACGACGCCGAAGCCCTGGACGTCCAACAGCAGCGTGATCAGCGGGGCCACCGCCAGTGCGGCCAGATCAACGCTGAGGTGCATGATCCCGATACTGCGGCCAACGGTGGTGCGCGGCATGCGCTCGGCAATCAGCACGGCCGGCAGGGGCGTTACCAGTCCGCTGGGCGCGAAGAGCACGGCTACCAGGATGTACCAGGCGAGTCCGGCGGGGAACAACAGCAGCAGGGCCGCCGCCACGCTGAAACCGCCGGTCGCAATCAAAGCGCGCCGATCGCCAAGGCGATCCATCACCGGTCCGGTCTTGTAGGTAACCAGCGTGCGCAACGCGTTGGCCAAGGTGAGCACGAGGCCGACACGGGCCGGGTCGAAGTCGAGACCCACGCTGCCGTAGAGGGGCAACAAGATCTGCTTAATGGCGAACGTACCGGCCCCAAGAATGAGAACGGAGAAGCCAACCACGGGTAGCAGGGAGGGGCTCAGCCCCAGCCGAGCGAGCCTGGGAATCGGCGCGGTTCCTGACTCCGGCGCTGGCTGGGGCGCTCGCACGAACAGCAACGGCAGAAGCGCGGCGATGCCGCCAACCAGAGCGCCCAGGGCAAAGGCGGCCCGCCAGCCAAACATGCTGGCAGCCACACCGGAGAGAATGGGCGCGAGGAGGGCGCCCATCTGCACAGCGGCCAGGATCCGTCCCGCCGTGTGGCTACGGTCGCTCCCCTCACTTGAACGCACGGTATGGGCGAGTCCGGTGGTGTAGACGAGGGCCGTGCCCAGCCCAGTCACCAGCACGCCCGCCAGCAGCACGCGGTAATCCAGGGCGAGCGCGCTGATCGCACAGCCGACGGCGGTGCAGAGCGTGCCGGCGGCCAGTGGCGTGCGCGGCGGCAGCCGGTCGGCCAGGAAGCCGGCGGGCACGATGGCCACCGCGCGAGCCACGGCTTGCATGGACAGCAGCAAGCCCAGCACCGGCAGTGAAACGTCGAATTCGGCTTGCAGTTCGCCCAGGATCGGTCCAATCAAGTTGACGTTGAACGCCATGACGGTGAGCAGGACGAAAATTGCGCCAAGGCTGGACGATGCAGGCTGGCGAATCATGGAGCCAGTTGGGAAAGCTAGCCGTCTATGTAGTTGGGGCGGATGGTAGCCTCGCTCATGCCTGACGCGGGCTCCTGGCTGAACGCCCGACACATTGGGGCAGACCTTGGCCGCGGGTTATTCGCGCCCGCGCGTGGCGCCCAGCCGGCGGGAGTCCAGCGGCCGTGAGTCGCCAGAAGCCAGTCATCGAGCCGATCTCACCCGATCCGGCGTCGCTGCGACGTCAGGAGACGCCGAGAGCGGCGCAACCGTCGGCGCCTGGCGGCAGCGGCATGTGGCTGCTGGTGGCGATCGTGATCGGCGTGGCCGTTGGTGCCGCCATCGGCGCGGGTGCCGGCCTGTACGTATTCGGCTGGGTGGGCTAGCTGTACTGACTCCGCATCTGCGAGACCCCTGACAGTTGTAGAACCGCCATCGAGGCTTTTCGGGGTCACTACGCATCAATGTCCCGACGGAGGTTCCGATAGCTGATCCAATGGGATGGCCACAACGGCTGCGCTATGCGTTCGAGGTCCGGTGTCGAGCCGTCGCCCTGCAGTGCCAGGGTGGTAAGTCCCCGGCGGCCGCCGGCAATGCGCTACCAACGCTCCCGGCTCGGCCACCTTCCGCACTTGGAGACTGTCAAGCTTGGCGACTGGGGGCGCGTCGGCCCGCGCAGCCGCCCGTTAGCCCTGTCCCCCAGGTTTGCTGTCAGTACAGCTAGACCATGAGTTCGCCGCCGGTGATGTCGAGGGCGGCGCCGGTGATGTAGGCGGCGCGGTCGGAGGCGAGGAAGCAGACGAGTTCGGCGACCTCGGAAGGCGCGCCCATGCGGTTGAGGGGAATGGACGGGATGTACTCCTGGATGCGCTCCTCGGACCAGGCGACACGGAGCATGTCGGTGTCGATCATTCCCGGACAGACGGCGTTGACCGTGATGTCGTAGGCGGCCAGTTCCTTGGCGGCCGCTCGGGTGATGCCAAGCACCGCCGCCTTTGAGGTGGTGTAGGAGGCGCCGCCGACGGTGCTGACGTTCTTGCCGGCAGTGGACGAGAAATTGACGATGCGGCCGTAGCTGTTGGCCCGCATCGCCGGGATGACGGCCTGGGTGCAGAAGAAGACACCGTTGACGTTGACGTCCAGGACCCGGCGCCACTCGGATTCCTCGATGGACTCGAACGCCGTGGGCGACACGATGCCGGCGTTGTTGATCAGGATGTCGAGGCGGCCGAAGCGTTCGGTGATGTCCGCGACCATGGCGTCGACCGACGACTTGTCCGCCACGTTGGCGGGGAAGGCGGCAGCGTCCGCGCCGAGGTCTGCCGCGACGGCTTCAATCTGATCGGCATTGACGTCGTTGACGGCAACTCGTGCGCCGCCGGCCAGCAGGCGCTCGGCGGTGGCGCGGCCCATGCCGCGTCCGGCTCCGGTTACCAATGCGACCCGACCCTGGAACTCAGCGGTCATCGGGCAATCTCCTCTGGTGATGCGTCGGGAGTTTCTGAAACGTCATCCTGCCAGCAATTGGGTCATGCGGCCGCGACATCAAACCACAGGCCCCAGTGGTCGGAGGCGTAGAGGTCGCCGTCGCGGTGGGTGGTGCCGAAGCGTCCGCTGGCGACGAGCTTTAACGGCGCTTCGGGATTCGAGCGGACCAGCAGGTGATCGATTCGGATCGGGGGCGCCTGCGGGTGGATTGGATTCCCGATCCCGTCGTCCGCTGCCTGGCGGTTAAACATGGCGTTGCACGTCGGGAAGGTCGCCGGCGCCTTGTCCAGCGGCGGAACCGACTCGAGGCCTACGGCTTGCATGAGGCCGTAGAGCAGCGAGCTCTGGGGCATCAGGTTCAGGTCGCCTACGAGGACCAGCAGGTCGGCGTCTTGGCTAAGCGCCGGAAGGACCTCGATGAGCTTGCTGGCCGAGGCTTCCAGCGCTTGAGTCAGTCCGGATCTTGGCAGGTGCGTGCTTGCGACAACCAGGCGAGCACCGTTGAGGTCCCAGCGAGCGGTTAGCAGCCACGGCTCGTGGAACCCGAGATTCGTGACGGAGCTTCGGTCGGCCAGCTGATGCCGTGAGGTCTCGATCTTAGGCTCGCCGGCCAGCAGCGCCGGACCCATGCGTGAGCCTGGATGCGTGGTGGGCGCGTCGATCCAGTCCACGACGACCAGGCCCGAATCGGCCGCGACCTGTGTGGGCGTCGACTCGCCGTTTTCCCAGGGGCGACTGGCGGCGCGCGTCTCGTGAAGGAAGACGGCGTCCGGCGTGAGGTCGGCCAACTCGGCCGCCACCAGCGGACGACGGCGCGGCCACTCCCAGGAGAAGCCCCAGATGTTCCAGCAGGCGATGCGGAGTTTCCGGGGAGCACCGGGAGCGGAACGAGGCGTCACGGCGCGTCGGCCTGAAGCAGGGGCCGGTGTCAGGCCTTAATCGCGGACAGCCGGCCTTCGAACAGGAACCGGTCGAACAGGTCGTCCAGATTCATGCTCGCGACGTCCTGAAGCACGTCGTCGGCCCCGCGCGGGCGCCAGCGGCCCAGGGGGAGCGGCAAGGCCGCCGGTAGCCCCTCCGCCCCGCGGGTGAGCTGAAGGCCCACGCGCGCGGCCCGTTCCAGGGCGCCCAGGGGCAGGAAGGTCAGGCCGGTGTGGTGGTAGCCGCCGTCGCCGTTGACCGCGCGAACCGCGAACTGCGTGACGCGACGCCGCTCCTCGTACTCCAGTTCGATCACGTCCACGGTGCGGCCTTCGCCGGCGCCTTCGGCAACGACGAGCACGCAGTTGTTTGAACCCTGGGACGGCTGGAAGTCGGCGGTCGGCTGTAGCGGGTGTTCGGCTACGAGGATTTCGACTTCCTCAGAGCGAGGAATGGCTTGTAGCAGACCATGCACCTCACCGTGACCGGCGTTCCGGTCCTGGACCTGTACGTCCGGCGCCTGAGGTACGGCGTCCGGATCGGACGTAATGACCGTGATGGCATCCGCACCGATCTCGCGCAGCTGCTCGATGGTGGCGTCCAGCGGCGTACCGCCGCCGTCCGGGGCGGCCGCCCCATCCGCCGTGTGTCCGTTGCCGACAAAGATCACGCCCCGCAGGTCAGCCATAGCACCGCCGAGATTTGCTGCTCAACCGGCATACAGTACGGCATATCGGCGACGGCGCCAGAAAAAACGAAGCGGCCAGCCTTCACACGGACGGCTCGCCGTTGGTCAGCCGATGTTGGATCCGGCCGGTAGCAGATGGGCCAGGCGCGGCCGGAGGTTGTCCGGGGCCTCGTCATAGACCTCGCGCGGCAGGTCCTCGACGAACGAGTCGATCCCGTCGCCGACGATCACCTGGCGCTCCACGTGGCCGCGGCGGGTCGGGTTGAGGTTCAACCACCAGGGCGCGAAGCGGACCACCACGGTGACGCGATCCTGATCGGTCGTATTGGGTGAGACGGCGTGCCAGAGGCGGCTGTCCAGGATGGCCACCGAGCCGGCCGTGCCCAGCAGGCGGGCTTCGTCGTCGCGTGAGGCCATCCAGTCGCCGAGCGGGCTGCCGGGACGTGGGTGATCCTGCTGGCGGTGGCTGCCGGGCACCACGTAGGTCGCGCCGTTCTCGGGCGTGAAGTCGGTCAGCATCCAGAACGTGGTGAGGTGCATGGGCACATCGGGATAGGGCGCGGGGATGTGGGCCAGGTTGCGCTGGTTATACGGAAAGTCCGCGTGCCAGATGTCCCGGTCGGTTCCGGGGCCGGTGACGTAGCCGGTCACGTACGAGATGCGCCAATGCGGACCCAGCACGCCCTGGGTGACGGTGTTCACATTCTCGTCCCCGAGGTGGGGCAACAGGGCCTGGTCGAAGCGCAGCAGGTTGGAGACGCCGTAGCGCGGGGCGGGGGAGCGCGAGTTCTCGATGATGGACGCCGACACCCTCTCGCGAACATCGCTGAGGGCCGGTTCCGAAATGATGTCCGGGATCACGCACCAGCCGCGTGTCCGCAGGTCGTCCACATGTGATTCAAGCCCGTTCGATGCGCTCATCGTCGTCTCCGCCGGCGGACCTATCGGCCCGGCCGTTCGTGCGTTCGCCTGCTCCGGGCAGGCAACGACTGCAACTTACGGAATGCTAGCAACGCCGGCCGGTAATGGTCTCCAGCGAATCGACGGACCGCGACCAAGCAGCGATGTGAGCCGCAGCCCTGACCTCGCCAGTGTCAACAGCCGTCATTGCCGCAGTGGGCCCTGGGATCCTTGTACGGGAAGGGGTCGTCGCGAGTGCCCGCGGTACTACCGGAGTCGCCGCCGCAGGCCGGGCCACCACCGACGGCCATGACCGCGAGCGCGCCGAGCAGGGCCCCGCTAAACCGTCGGCGGCTAAGCGTCCGCCGGAATCTCCTGTCCACTGCGCCGTCTCCTGGTGCTTCGGCCGTAGCCATTACAACTAGAGCGGACGGTCCTGGCAAACGAAGCGCCGCGAGGCCGCCAAAGCAGTGTGGCTCGTCCGCGCCCGAATCGGCAGCAGACGTTCCGGCCCCAGGCCTCGAGGTCTCTCCAGCGACGGGAATCGCGTTAGCAGCTCGTTCCCAGGTTGCCGCAGCGGGACCTGGGGTCCTTGACGGGGAAGGGATCGTCGCGGGTTCCCGCGGTCGAACCGTCGTCCCCGCAGGCCGCCCCAAGGCCGGCGGCCGTGAGCGTCAGCGCGCCGAGCAGCACTCCAGCAACGCGTCGTCGGGTGAGCGGCCGCCGGGACCGTGTGTCCATTGCGCCGACTCCTGATTCTTCGGACCGTAACCATTACAACGCGTGCGGATGGCCGTGGCAAACAGGGCGACGCCACGCGGCCGACCTTCGGCGGCTCGTTTGGGTCGGGATTAGCAGCGCACGTTGCCGCAGCGGGCCTTGGGGTCCGCATACGGGAACGGGTCGTCGCGGCTACCCGCGCCGCTATCGGAATCGCCGCCGCAGGCCGGACCAAGGCCGACAGCTACTACCGCAAGCCCCGCCATGAGCGCTCCGGCAAACCGTCGCCGGGTGAGAGGCCGCTGGGGCTTTCTATCCATCGCGCCGTCTCCCGATTGTTCGGGCCGCGACCATTAGAACGGTTGTGCCGGGAATAGGCAAGCAGGCTGGCTCTGGGCGAAAGAGGCCAACGTCCTACCGGAAGTCGCAGCCGGAAATCAGTCGCGCCTCACCAGCGGAAGACTGTGCCCATGAGCTGCGACGAATCATCGCGTAGCGTGGCGTAAATGCGGGGCGCTTCGTCTGCCGGGACCACGTCCTGGATGAGCGGCGCGATCTGGACCAGGTCCCGGCCCACGAGGCGGCACAGGTTCCGCAGGTCGTCGCGGTCGAAGTGACTGTTCTGCTTGATGGTGATCTCCTGGGCCTGGCCGGTCCTGAAGGTGTAGTTCACCTCCCAGCGCCCCGCAACCAGGATCACCCGGCCCTGCAGGCGGACGGAGGTAATCAGCTTGTCCTCCATGCCGGGCACGCCCGCAAAGTCGATAACGGCGTCGTAAGCGCCTTCGCCGATGCGCCGGTCCCATCCGTCGCCGGAGACGTCCACGACCGACTCGGCGGCGCCGATCGAGTGGGCCAGTTCCAGCCGCCCCCCGGCGACGTCGCCAATCGTGACGCGGGCGCCCATGACCGAGGCAATCTGCGCCGCCATCTGCCCGATGCACCCGGCCCCGCCAACGATCAGCAGTCGCTCCCCCATGCGCAGCTCGGCGTTGCGGCAACTGCGCATCGCCACCCCGCCCATGCCGAACAACGCGGCATGCATCGGGTCGACGTCCGAGGGGAGCTTGAGGACCAGGTCGTCCTCGGCAATAGTCACGAACTCCACGTGGCCGGCCGGGCTTCGCTGCGTTCCACTGTGGGCGCCGATAAACACCAGGTCGCCGAGGCTCAGGTCCTCAACCTCGGGTCCAACGGCGATCACCTCGCCGACGCTCTGGTAACCCTCGTTCGAGGGCAACTCGTGGTCCGGGCGGGAGTAGTTGCCGCCCAGCATGTTGTTGCGCTCGGTGCCGTTGGTGATGCCGCTGTAGATGTTCCGGGCCTTGATCTCGTTGGCCCGTGGCTCGTCCGTGTACTCGGGCCAGTCATGCACCAGCCGCTTGCCTCGGCGTCCGTCGGCCTCCAGTACCGTCACAAGCGCGCGCATGGCAGTCCCTCCTTCGCGCGGTCCTAGAGCCTTCCGGCGGCCCAGCGGATGCCGCGGTGCAGCACCGTGCGGAAGCCGGGGTCGGAGTAGGCGTCGTTGTCGTGACCGGACTGGAAGCAGAGCACGCGGGACTTCCCGAACTGCCGCGTCCAGGCCAGGGTCTTCATGCTCAGGGCGTGGTCCGTGGTCAGCAGGACGCGGCTGCCTTCATCGGCGCTGCCCATCGTGTAGGTCTCGTCGGGCAGCTCCCAGTCGGCCAGTCCGGCGGCGATGGGATGGGCCGGATCGGCCACGTGCACCGGCACCCGCTGGTTCATGTGGTAGCCGAAGGTCCGCTCGTCGATGCCGCAGATCTCGGACCACCGCGGCCATTCGGGGAAGGCCAGGATGGCGTGGTGCAGCACCACGATGCCCTGCGAGGTCGCGCCCAGCGACTCCAGCGCCGCGGCCGTCCGCTCGTCCGGCGCCGGCCGGTGAAAGTTGTAGAAGACCAGCACGTCGTACGCGTCGCGCACGCCGCCGTGATCGGCCACGAAGTTCTCCAGCGACTGCGGGTAGGCGTCGACGTCCGCCATGCTGCGGAACGCGGCCTGGAACCCGGGCACATCGAACAGGTGCTCGCCCGTGATGACCGCGGCCGTGATCGTGTCGGCGTTCTTCGGTAGGCGTCCCACGCGAATCCTCTCAGACTGGCCCGGCACGGCCCGCTGCCGCCGGCATCTAGCCCTTCGCCGCCTTCAGCGCCTCCACCTGCTCCCGGATACCCACCTCGGTCGGCAGCCGTTCGATGCTTGAGGCGCCAAAGAACCCGGCCACGCCTTCGGTGTTCGCCAGGACGTGGCGCACGTCGCCGGGGTCGGCGATGGGCCCGCCATGGCACAGCACCACGGCGTCCGGCTTCTCGGCCACGGCGGCGTCGTGAATGGCCTGCACGCTCGCCACCGCGTCGTCCAGCGCGTTCCGCATGGGCCGATGCATGGGTCACCTCCACCAACATCCCGTCCTCCCCATGATGGCCGCCCGGTCGAGGTATGCAAAGGTCTCCTTGCGCGAGAGGGCTGGGATAAGGGCGGCTGCCCGGTGAAGCATCCAAGCCGAAGTCAACCACCCTCCGCCGGCGCCGCCCCTCCTCACCCTCTCCTGGGGAGCGGCAGAGCCTGCCCCGGACTCGATCCGGGGTTCGGCGTACCCGCCGAAACCGGTGAGGGACTTCCGCGCACCCACCCCAGCCACGACGTGGCTATGGCCAGGGTCAATCCCCTCTTGTGAGACGCCGCTCTTTCTCCCTCTCCCTTGAGGAAGAGGGCTGGGGTGAGGGTGGCTGCCTCGGTGAAGCAGCCAGGCCAAAGTCGAGCACCCGCCGCCCGGGGCCGCCCCTCTTCACCCTCTCCAAGGGGAGAGGCAGAATCGGCCGTCCCCGGCCGAATTCGGTGAGGGGTCTTCCGGGCACCCACTCTCGGATTCTGCAAAGGTCTTCCGCGGGAGAGGGCTAGGTGAGGGTCTTCCGGACACCCATCTATAGGATTACGCAAAGGACTTTGCTAGGACCCATCCATGAAACGCATGGCCAAGCCCGCTGGCCGCGGCAACGTCGTCCTCGAAGACGCCCCCATCCCCGAACCCGGCTACGGCCAGGTCCGCGTCAAGGCCGTGCGCAGCCTCATCAGCCGCGGCTCGGAAATCGGCTGGCGCTACGTCCGCGAAGAGGCCGTCGATCCCCAGATCATGGGCTACTCCATGGCCGGCGTCATCGACGCCCTCGGCGACGGCGTTGACCACCTGGCCGTCGGCGACCGCGTCTGCGCCGTCTCGCCGCACGCGCAGTTCGTCGTGGCCGCCGCCATCCCTGAGCGCCAGGCCAAGCTGCCCGAGATCCTGCCGCTCTCCGCAAACGTCACCTGGGACCAGGCCCCCTACTGGATGCTCAGCGCCTCGGCCGTCCGCTGGACGGACATCGCCCCCTTCGAACCCGGCAACGTCATCGTCGTCCTCGGCCAGGGCCTCGTCGGCAGCCTCATCCTCCAGGTCATGCGCGCCATCGACGCCGGAACCCTCATCGCCGTCGACGCCACGCCCCTGCGCTGCGAAATCGCCGCGACCATAGGGGCCGACCACGTCGTCAACGCCGCCCAGGAAGACCCCGTGGCGGCTGTCCGAAAGATCAGCTACGGCGTCGGCGCGGACCTGGTCGTCTACGCCGTCGGCGGACCCGCCGGCCCCACCGCCTTCAAGCAGGGTATGGACATGCTCGCCGATGGCGGCACGCTCCACCTCGTCGGCAAGTACGAGCATCAATACCTGCCCCTCAGCTCCGACACCATCCAGAGCCGCCGCATCGTCGGCGGCTACTTCGGCGGCCAGTGGCACGCCGGCTCGGCCCGACGCGCCCTCGCCCTCCTCGAATCCGGCGCCATCCAGCCTGACCGCATGACCACCCACCACTTCCCCTACACCCAGGCCCCCCAGGCCTACCACCTCCTCCACGACCACACCGACCAAACCCTCGGCGTCCTCCTCGACTGGGACATCGACCACAGCTAACCGCCCGCGGCCTTAAGGCCGCTGCGTCGCCCGGCACGCTAACGCCGCAATCCGCTTCGTTAGTTACGCGGTCCGTGTCGCCAGTAGCACTCGGCAACAGCCATGAGGCTCGCGAGTGCAGCCGATATATCGAGCTCGTTTGGCCGCTCAGCGCTAGAGCTCTCCGGGTATCACTCCTCTGGCGCCGGCCCAATCACCAGGGACGCGCCCGCTGCTGTGCTCAGTAGGGCCAACACAATTCGCAGCGCTGATTGCCGCATGGCAATCCCCCTCGGCTCCGCCCGCCGGGAGAATCGCCGTTGATTCTGACTCAGGTGAGCCATGAACCAGGACGGATCGTATATGAAATGGTATACATGTACAATCCACTACATGTAGAAATATGTCGATGGACGGTGCGCCGATGACGCTCAAACGCTTCGGCCTTGGGGTTGGTGCCCTGTTCATTGTGGTGCTGGTGGTGGTGGCGGCGGTGATGGCCTCGTTCTGGCTCATGCAATTCGGGCTGTCCCGTGTGTTTACCTCAACCTCGGTGACGCGGACCTACAGCAGTCAGGACGAGTTCAGAAAGAACATCGATGTTGTCGAGGACTCAATGCAATGGAAGGTCATCGCCAGCCAGGAATCGCCGTTCGATGACATGGTATGGATCAGCTTCAAGTACACGCTCCGCAACACCTCCGACCAGGACATCGTGGTTGGTGGCTGGTCGGATCTCATGGTGCAGTTCGTTGATGCCGACGGGTTTGCCGTCTGGCAGCCGGCCACGGGGACCGACTACGTCGTGCCGGCCAACAGCGAGTTCACCTTCACGCTCGTGGACAACGTGGAGAAAGCCATAGCCGACCAGATCGCCGACATGCGGATTGATGGGCCGGATTGATGCGCAAAGGCATCCTGCTGGGCATCGGGGCATGGTTGTTCATTGTGTCGGCCGTAATAATCGCGCTGGCGGCTTGGGCGCTTGGCTTGAGCTCGATCACTCGCTACAGCGCGTTGCCGGACGATGAAAAAGTAAACGAAAACATTGTGGTAGTCGAGGACTCCGTTAAATGGAAGCTAATATCGCGTTCCGATGACCGCGGCAATAATTCACGAATTTCCTTCAAGTTCACGTTACGCAACCCGACCGGATCGGATATCCAGGTTAGCGCATATGGTCTACGAATTCGATTCTATGATTTTGAAGGCTTTGCACTTTCACGCTACAACTACGCTGACGCGTTCACCGTGCCGGCCAATGGCGAATACACCTACTCAGCCCCGCACGACCTGCGCGGCGGTCTCGGCGAGCAAGTGGCCTTCGTTGAAGTCCTGGGCGTAAGGTCGAAGTGATACTGCGGAAGGCCAACGATTGCGTTACCTGGGACGCTCCGGGCTAGGCTTACGTATCGTTTGGTCCTTTCGTTTCAGATTAGCCTTCGCCCTTCCCGGCCACCGAAACCTTGGGACATGTCAACAGACGCGTGTGTCGAGCCACCGTCGGAGGGCCGTTGGATCTTGATCCAGAGGACCTTGCGCTGGGCGTGCTTGCTGTAGGCGAAACCGTAATCTCTGGACACGGCAACGCCGGGATCGACTTCACTAATAGCGGAACTGTAAACCGCAACTAAGTTCGCGTTGACCAACCTCCGATCGACGACTCCACCGGGTCGTGGCGGAGCAGGCAGGCGAGGCTCAGGTGAGTCGGTCTGCCGATCGCCGCGAGGTGAAAGCTAAGTCCTCAGGGTGCCGGTCCGCTTGGAAAGACCGACTGGATCAATAGGGACGCCCCGATGGCGGTAACTAGGAGCGCAACCACAATTCGGCGTACTGACTGCCGCATGGCAATCCTCCCCGGCCCTGGCCGCCAGGAGAATCGCCGTTGATTCTGACGCCGGCGCACCATGAACCGCGAGGACCATATATGAAATGGGGAGTATCCGCAAGGTGCGCAATGCCGGCCTCCTCGCCAATGGTCCACGCGGCCAGCCCGGAGCCGCCAGCCCGTCCCCACGACCACCCCGGGCAGCCCCCCCGGCGGGCGGGGCGGCCCGGGCGCGGGGGGCCGGGAGGCGGCAGCCAGACCGGGGACCCGCCCGGCGCGCGCGCGCCCCCCCCCCGCCAC
>VXPS01000010.1 GCA_009839425.1 Chloroflexota bacterium | reverse complement strand
CGTCCGCAGGTTCAGAGGTGTATCAGAGAGAGGTGCTGGTGGAGCCGTCGCGGCACCTGGGCGGGCTGATGACGAGCGGGCTGGGGGCCACGGACATCCGGCCGAACGAGTCGGTGGGCGGGATCTTCCGGCGGTTCGTGGGCATGGTGCTGGAGCATTACTCGACCACGTACGGCGAGGACTCGGAGCAGGTTCGCGACTGCAACGGGGGCTACCGGTTCGAGCCCTCGGTGGCGGAGCGGCTGCTGGAGTCGTTGGTGCGAGAGCAAGGGCGGCTGGAGGTGTGGCGCGGCTGGCGGTTGGCCTGGGAGGGCGGAGCGTCGATGTCGGAGGGCGGGCGCTGGCTGGTGGAGACGGAACCTGGGGCGGATGTCAGCCGAATTGATGAGACGCCGGAGCGGCGGGTCACGGCGGTGACGCTGGCGGCGGTGGACGAGCAGGGAAAGGCCACCGGCGAGCGAGTACGGCTGGAGGCGCGGGTGTTCGTGGACGCGACGTACGAGGGGGACGTGGCGCTGGGGGCGGACGCGGCGTACCGGATCGGGCGCGAGGGCCGCGAGGAGTTGGGCGAATCGCATGCCGGGGTGGTGTACCAGGACTTTCACGACCGGATGACGTATCCGGGGTCCACGGGGGCGGCGGACCGGCGGATCCAGGCGTACAACTACCGGCTGTGCCTGACGGACGATCCGGCGAACCGGCGAGCTGTGGAAAAGCCGGCGAGCTATGACCGAACGCTTTACACACCGCTGATCGACGACGTGCGGAGCGGGCGGATGCCGGGGTTCTGGGGTCCGCGGGGTGGGACGGCGGTGCTGAACTTCGTGCCGATGCCGAACCGGAAGTCGGACGCGAACAACCACCACTTTTGCTTCACGTCCAGTGACTGGGCCGTGGCGAACTTCGACTATCCGGAGGCCGGGCCGGAGCGTCGGCTGGAGATCGCGACGGCGCATCGGGCGTATACCGAGGGGCTGGTGTGGTTCTGCCAGAACGACGACGAGCTGCCGGCGGACTTCCGGGAGGCGGCGCGAGCGTGGGGGCTGGCGGCGGACGAGTTCCAGGACAACGGCGGGTTTCCACGGCAGATGTACGTGCGCGAGGGCTGCCGGATCCTGGGCGGCTACCTGTTCAGCGCCAGCGACGCGCTGCTGGACAGCTCCGGCGGTCGCTCACCCGTGCACTGGGACAGCGTGGCGTCGGGCGGGTACCAGATCGACTCGCACGCGACGCGGCAGCGGGAAGACGTGGAGCATGAAGATTCCGAAGAGTTGGATGGGCGGCAGGTGGCGCTGGAGGGGTTTATCGGGCTGCACGAAGAGACGGTGCCCTATCAGATTCCGTATCGGGTAATGGTGCCGGAGAGGATCGACGGGTTGGTGGCGCCGGTGGCGGTGTCGGCCAGCCACCTGGGGTACGGGACGATCCGCATGGAGCCGGTGTGGATGGCGCTGGGCGAGGCGGCGGGGACAGCGGCAGCGCTGGCGCTGGGGCGTGGTGTACGAGTACGAGATGTGCCGCGCGGGGCGTTGCAGCGGGCGTTGTTGGATGGCGGGCAAGTGATTACCTACTTCGAGGACGTTGCGCCGGCCGGGTTTGCCGGATACGAGCGGCAGGCGCCTGGACTGTCGGAGGCGGCGCAGTTTTGGGGAGCGCGAGGGTTCTTCACTCGCTACGCGGCGCGGCTGGATGATCCACTGACCGAGGGCGAGGCCCAGCGGTGGGCGTGGCTGGCGCGGCGGGCGGTGGACCCGTGGCGACCATTGGAAGTGGACGCTGGGCTATTCGACGACCAGGCCGCTTGCAGTTGGTCGGAGTTCACGGACATCTTGCGGCAGTGGATGGACGAGCCATCGCCGTTGCGCAAGTCAATGGGAGCTTTGCCGGACGCACCGACGCCTCAGCGGCCGGAGGCGACGATCAGCCGCGGCAACGCCTGCCGGCTGATCAACCGGCTGTACGGCGGACTCGTGTAGGCAGCGCCGGGTCGACTGAGCCTAGAACCCGATGCTGTTAAGGATGCGGCGGAAAAAGCCGATGTGTTCGCCTTCGCGGAAGGTGAGCACGTGGACGTCGCTGCCGGACCAGACGGCCTGGGCGCTATGGGCTTCCAGGTACTTGGGGTTCCGGGGGTCCTCGCGAATCTGCACCATTTGCGAGGCGCCGGGACGCACGTTGAACTCGAGCTCACTGCCGACCAGATCGTCAACCGGGACGGTGAACAACTCAGCGGCAGCGGGGTTGGCGAACAGAACCTTGCGGGTGGAGTCGGCCACGATGACGCCGTCGGGCTGATTCATGACGATGTCAGCGAAGCCGGGCTCTTCGGCGACCAGGGTGCGGATACGTTCCTCGGCGGTGGCGGCCCGGCGCTGGCGCTCGATCGAGTAGCGGATGGTGCGGCGCAGCCGTTGTTCCTCGAACTCGCCCTTGACCAGGTAGTCCTGCGCGCCCTGGCCGACCGCCGCGGTCGCCACCATTTCATCGCCGAGTCCCGACAGGATGACGACTGGAACGTCGCCAGCGCCTTCCTGCGCGGCTGTGAAGGTGTCCAGGCCCTGGGTTTCGCCTAGGCCGAGGTCCAACAGAATGACGGCGGGATCGAAGTCGCTGACAGCCGCAAGTCCGTCAGCCAGATTGCCGAAGCTCTGAACTTCGTACTGCACGTCGCTGGTCGGGACGAGCATTTCCTCCAGCAACCGAACGTCGCCGGGGTTGTCCTCGATGACCAGGATGCGGAGCGTCTGTGCGGCCATTGTTCGCCTCCCAGCGGGCGCCGCTTCGTCGCGGCGTCGATCGTTCACTATCGAAGTGTGCCCAAACTGTAACAATTGCGGCGTTGCATTCGTGCCGGCGGAGACCGTGGGCATCAGAACAAGGCACAGGATCGAGAACGCGTGGGCGGCAAGCCGTGACTGAACCGGGCGGGCCACGTGACCAGGCCGAACTCGATTCGACGCAGATCGAGATCGAGTTCGCGCCGTTGCTGGCCCAGATCGGGCGGATCATGACGTCGTCGGAGGACATTGACGAGGTCTACGACCGGTTTACCGCAGCCGTGACGTCGGTTATTCCGGCCGACCGCCTGTCGATCGTGGTTATCGATAGCGACGCCTGGCAGTCCAAGGCCCGCTACTACGCCGGGATCGACGTGCCGCTGGCCAACCTGGACGCCTGGCGGCCGCTGGACGGACAGGTGATCGAGACGGTCGTGCGGAGCCAGCAGCCACAGATTGTGGATGAGAGCAATGTCGCCGCGGTCCTGGAGCAGTCGCCGCGCCTGCAGGACGGCATCGCGGCCGGCCTGCGGACCTGGATGGACGTTCCCGTGATCCTGGAGCAGGTGGTGGTTGCGGTGATGCGGTTCATGTCGCGCACGCCGAACGCCTACGACGCGCGCGATCAGGAACTGGCGGTGCTGATCGCCGCGCAGATTGCGGGGGCCGTGGCTAACGCCCAATCGATCGAGTCGCTGCTGGCCACGCAGGCCGAACTGGCGCGGTCGAACGCCGAACTGGAGCAGTTTGCCTACGTGGCCTCGCACGACCTGCAGGAGCCGCTGCGCATGGTGGCCAGCTATGTGGGGTTGCTGGACCGGCGCTACCGGGGCCGGTTGGACTCGGACGCCGACGACTTCATCGAGTTTGCGGTGGACGGGGCGCGGCGCATGCAGGCGCTGCTGAACGGGCTGCTGGATCTCTCGCGCGTCGGCACCCGCGGGCGCGAGTTTGAGCCCACCGAGAGCGACGCTGCACTCAGGGACGCCCTGATCAACCTGGAGCAGGCCATCACCGACGCCGGCGCGGAGGTTTCGCACGAGCCGCTGCCGTCGGTCCTGGGCGACCGGATGCAGCTGACCCAACTGTTTCAGAACCTGGTCAGCAACGCGGTCAAGTTCAATACAAGCGGCAAGCCTCGGGTGGCGGTGACGGCGAACCGGGCAGGTGCGCTGTGGGAGTTTGCGGTTGCCGACAACGGCATCGGCATCGATCCGGCGCATTTCGACCGGATATTCCAGGTGTTCCAGCGCCTGCACACGCGAGACGTGTACGAGGGCACGGGAATCGGGCTTTCCGTCTGCCGCAAGATCGTGGAACGCCACGGAGGCACAATTCGGCCCGAGTCGGCCAAGGGCCAGGGCACGACGTTTCGGTTTACCCTGAAGGCCGTAGAGGCCGTGAGCGTCGGCAACTGAGTCGCGGTTTCCGCGGGTTGGCGCCAGACACCCGGGTAATCTCGCAAGCGAAAGGAGGCCAGCCATGGCCCAGGCCAGCGGCGCCCCAATAGAGATCCTGCTGGTGGAAGACAACCCCGGCGACGTTCGCCTGACGCAGGAAGCGGTGCGCGAGGCCAAGATCCGGAACACGCTGAACGTGGTCAATGACGGGGAACAGGCCATTGCCTACGTGCGCCGGCAGGGCGAATACGCCGACCGGCCGCGACCCGACCTGATCCTGCTGGACCTGAACCTGCCCCGGAAGGACGGGCGCGAGGTGTTGCAGGATCTGAAGTGCGACCCCGACCTGCACCGGATTCCGGTGGTTGTGCTCACCAGTTCGGAGGCCGAGCAGGACATCCTGCGGACGTACGACCTGTACGCCAACGCCTACGTGACAAAGCCGGTGGACCTGGAGCAGTTCATGCGCGTGGTGTCGTCCATCCAGGACTTCTGGCTCAACATCGTCAAGCTGCCGCCCGAGTAGCGTGACTCGGCGGGTGACCACACCTCGGGCGTCGTGAGCGAGGGCGGGGAACAGGGCGGCGTCTACGACGACCTGGAGCTTCCCAGCGGGACGTGGCGTCCCTATACCGCAATCCAGATGGTGATGACGGTCGACGGGGCCATCAAGGGGCCGACCGACGACTACTGGCCCATCAGCCTGGAGGCGGACCAGCGGACCTTCCGGCGGTTCCGGCTGCACTTCGACGCAGTGCTGCACGGGGCGCGCACGCTGGGCATGCGGATCGACCGCTACATGTGGAGCGAGGAGCTTCAGCGCGAGCGGCGGCGCCGGGGCTTGTACGAGACGCCACTATTCGTTGTGGTGTCGAACTCGGGCCGGCTTGATCCGAAGGACCGAGTGTTTCAGCGGCGGAGCTATCCGATTGAGCCGATGGTTGTGGTGCCGGAGGTTGCCGACGTCACGGCAGACCTCTCGGCCGTGGCGGAGATCGTAAGGGTCGGCAATGAGCGCCTCGATCTTGAGGCCTTGATGCGTTACCTGGCGGCCGAGCGCGAGGTGCGGCGCCTGGTATGCGAGGGCGGCCCGATCCTGAACTTCCACATGTTGGCGGCCGGGCTGGTGGATGAGTTCTTCATCACGGTCACCCCATCGATCATCGGCGAGCCGAGGCCGCGAACGGCTGTGGAAGGCCCGGTGGCGCTGCCAAGCGATCAACTGCAACAGCTGGAGTTGGTTAGCACGGTCACATGCGGGGATGAGGTGTTTCTGCGCTATCGCGTGCTGGACGCAGGCCCACTCGCGTAGGCGGCCAGCTTCGGAGTCAGGCGCAGGGACACGGGGATCGGCCATTCGCTATCGTCAGGTCTCCTGAGACGACGTCAGGGCGTGAGCAGCGGCAACGTGGTTAGGACGGATCGAGTCCAGCGTCAATCACGTGGGAGGACCTGGTGAAGCCACGGGGGATTGACTTCTTCGTCTACAACGTAAGTGAAATCGTCAGGAGCGTGGACTTCTACGAGAACACCTTGGGCTTGACACTCAAATCGTGGGAAGGGCCCGGATGGGCCGAGTTCGCGGTCGGCGATACGCAGACAGTGCTGGCGCTTCGCTTCGATTCTGACGACGTCGGCACAGACGTCCCTTTCCGGAGCGGCGCCATTGCCATCGCTGTCGATGACGTCGAGGAGGCTGTTGAGGAACTCCGTCAGCAAGGTGTGGAAGTTGTGCTTGAGCCTGGCGAACAGGTGTCGTGCTACGCGGCTGGGGTGTCCGACCCTGACGGCAACCTGATCCTTCTCCACAGTCGCAAGGATGGGACGGTCGGTTAAAAGCAAGACGCGTGCGGCGACCGTAGCACAGACGCTCGGCACCCGCGCTTTCGACTGCGTACCTGAAGTATGACTGCCAGTAATGAGATAGCATCGAAACTTAGAGGCACGTCACGCCAATGCGCAGACTTGGTTGCCATGGATGGCGCTACCTCATAACTGACGCCGATACACTGCTTATTCGAGGCCTAGCACGGGGCGAGTATCGTGACACCCAACGGGCCCACGAATCTCGGTATTCCAGTGGATCAGATCAATAGGAAATTTGGTAACATAGAGATTAGCAACTGCACGTTGTTTCCGGGCTCCCAGTCAATTATCCCACACCCTTGTTTACGCGCACACCGGACGCCGTCCACCACAAAATCAACACGACACCCCACAGCCAAGCTATAAATACTTCTACACCCATCAGAACATCGATAAAGTCTCGGTCTTGGATCATAGAAACAAGCCAGACGAATCCCCTTCCCGGTGTATACGCACGCAGTGCCAGGTCATTCGACCAGACGTCAGCTTTTCCGTGTAGGAATACGTTACTCTCGGGTATCGGGTTATCATTCGACAGGCCTAGGAAGACGATGGGTTCGGGTTGCAGTACGCCGACTATCAGTTCGTACGTTTGTCCTGCACTGTCTGCGATTGGGGGGAAGACGAAAGTCACCGGCCGATTGCTCCAACGTGGATGACTCGTCGTAGTCCGACTCTCTCGGATCGGTGGGTGGCCAGGCGGCGCCAACCGCAGAAACAGATCCGCACTGCCTCCGCTGGATGCTGCGAATACGTCGATTCGCGAGAGGTGCGCACGATCAACTTGTAGTATCTGAGACACAGAAGTTGCGTTGTCGTGATGAATCTCCGGGAGATCCCGGGTCGCACCCGCAACGCGAATGTCGTACTCCCGAGCGTCCAGAATACCAGCAACCAGCGCCGTAAAGACAGCGACGATTGACACAAATCGCCACGTGACGAATGTTCGAGAAAGCGGCACCCATCCTAGAACCGACAAGAGTACGGATATAAGCACTACTGCCGCCATCTGTTCCGATCCTTCTTCGGCAATTCGGATCGGCATTGGAACGCTATCCAGCACGAGCGGGACTGCTGCGAATGCTGCCGTCGAAATGAGCAACACGCGTTGCGTCGCACTTCGAGCCTCTGACCAGAGAGTTCGAGCGGCAAGCACCACAAGCGGAAGTGAAAGCGGAGCAACTACCAGCATCCACATGCCTGGCTCGGAACTAGAAAAAACTAATCGACTTATACCATCCTTAACGTCGCCTATCTCCCCAATTGCCACGGCTAACGTGAGCACGCAGACGCTTAGCCATCCGAGCCGAGCGCGGCCCCGCTTTGCTAGAACAACGGCGAGGGAAGTGGCGAATAGCCAGATAAGGACCGAAAAAGCGTTTGGCAGCGATGCATCAGAGCTGAAGTCGAGACGCCGTTGCCACAGTCGCAAGGGAGATGCGATGGCAAACGCGACACTAAGTAAGAAAATTGCTGCAAGAAGTGCTCGCAGCCATTCAATGCGCGTGGAGCGGCTGGTTAGTGCTTGTAGTTGGCGCAACGAGCTCAACGCATCCTGCACGTGGTCCGGCTACCGAGATACGCCCAGCATGTCACACGCCAGCACGCCCATTCGTCAGGTTTTCTGATACACACAGACTGCGGCCATTCAAAGTGGTGCCTGCCAGCGCTGCTCAATGGCGTCGCTCGATTACTATATGCGGGCCGCCAGCCTGCACGGGAGAATCGGACATGGCCACGGTTGCATTGATTACCGAAGAGGGCGCCGCCCACCAGCAGCCGTATCGCGACGCGATTCGTGATATCGACCGGATTGAACGCGCGGAACTGATGGACCCCGGGGGAAGGACGTTCGGCGCCTCGGTGGACACAATTGGCGGCAAGGCGGGCGGCAGGCATACGACCGTGGACTCGCTGCTGGCGGCGGGCAAGCCGGACATGGCCATCGTGACCATGATCGCGTCGAATGCTCCGGACGTGATCCGGCCGCTGCTGGAAGCCGGCGTGCACGTGATGGCCGAGAAGCCGGCTTGTGTGAACGTGGGGCAGTTCGAGGAGTTGGCAAGCCTGGCAGACGCGAATGGCGCGCACCTGATGTTGGCACTCGCTAATCGCATCAGTCCCAGCGTTGCCGACGCGCGCCGCATCGTCCAGGGTGACGGCATCGGTGACCTCTACGCCGTGCGCGCGGTGCAGGTGGACGATCAGACACGAATTCAGCTGCGCTTGGACGACCCGGACTGGACGTTTCAGAAGAAGCTGGCCGGCGGCGGGCACCTGAGCTGGCTGGGCATCCACCGGCTCGACATGCTGAGCTACCTGGTAGGCGAGGACATCGTTGAGGTCTCGGCCATGACGGCGGTGGCGGGCGGCGCGCCGATTGATGTGGAAGACCTTGGCATCGTCACCTTCAAGTTTGCCGGCGGCGCATTGGGCGTGCTCTTCAGCGGTTACCTGATGGACCAGAAGGGGCATAACGGCTTCACGGTCTATGGCTCGGAGGGCTGGGTGCGCGCGCACGAGGGCGAGGCGGACGCGCTGGAGTGGCGTTCGATCTCATCCGCAATGGTCGGATGTAACGACCGACGCTTCGAGTACGACGGTCGAGGCAGCGGCTACCTCGGCTGGGTGGACCACACGCTGCGGGCCTGCCTCGGCGAGATCGATCCGCCGATCACCGCGGAAGACGGCGTGAAGGTGCTGCGGGTGGTGCACGCAGCCTACGCCTCGGCCGAGTCGGGCAGCCGCGTCATGCTGTAACCCGACCTCCATGCCCAATCCACGCTTCAGCCGAGGGGTCGCCTAGCTACAAGGTGCTTCTCGGCCACACCTGTATCACATAACACCGGCAGCGCGCGCGTACCTCCAACAGTCCGCGCCAACCCTGCGCTCGCAAACCAGTGGTCACCGACAATTGTCCCGCTGATAATGTCAGCGCCCGCCCGCCAGGGACGAGACCCATGGCCATCCGCACCATCCATGTCGGCGCGTGGAACCGCGCTCGCTCCCACCTCGGCGTCATGACCCAGTCCGAGGACTTCGAACCTGTCGCCCTCGTCGACGTCAACGAGGACTTCATGACCCAGGGCCTTGACCTCGCGGACCTCGGATCCGACGCCGCGCACACTTCCCTGACCGCGGCCCTCGACAAGCACGAATGCGACGCCGTCATCGTCGTAACCCCCGTTGTGCTCCACGCCCAGTTCATCGATGAAGCCCTGGCCGCCGGCAAGCATGTCATGGTCGAAAAACCCTTCACGGTCAGCCTTGAGGACGCCGAACGCGCTGTCGAAACCGCCGAGGCCGCCGGCCTCCAACTCCTCGTCACCCAAAACGATCGCCTCAACCCCGTCTACCCCACCATCCGCCGCCACTTGATCGAAGAGACCTACGGCCCGCCCGGCTACGCCGTGATGATCCACCACAAAGCACGTGGCGGCCCCTACCACGACTCACCCCACATGCACCTCTGGCAGCAGGGCGTTCACCAGCTCGACACCCTGCTCAGTGCCATCCCTCGCACTCCAGTTCGCGTCCGCGGCATCAGCGTCGAGCCCGCCTGGGGCACCTGGCCTACCTCGTCCCTCGTGCACGCCATCATTGAGTTCGACGATGGAACCTCAGCCACCTACGTCGGCACCTCGCAGGCCCGGCACAGCGAGTTCCAGTTCACGGTCGAATGCGAAGAGGCTGCCCTGGCCACCTCAGGCCTCAGGACCAACGACTCGCTGCTATTGAAGCGCGGCGCGGAGGTCGAATCCATTCCGACCGATTCGCCGCCCGGTGGCATGTCACCCGAGGAACAGATCTCCGACATGTTCGCCCGACAGATCAACAGAGGCGTCGACACCCAACTCTCCGGCCGCAACAACCTCGCCGTCATCCGCGTCATCGACGCCATCGCCCGCTCCACCGATTCGGGCCAGGCGGTTGAGCTGACCTAGCCCTGGTTGACATCCCAATGAGACGACGGGGAATGGCCCGGCTGCCAGTGCTCACTGAATGACGATTGATCCGGCCGTAGTCCCCGGCCTGCTGCTGCTGGCGTTGGAGTTGCTGGCGTTGGCCGCCATTGGCTTCGTCGTCGCCCGAGTCGCGCTACGCCAAACCGACGACCGGATGGCGCTGGCGCAAGGGCTCTTGATCGGTCTGGCGCTCTGGGGCCTGACCGCCAACTTCGTGATGTACCTGATGCCTGGCATGGCCGGCGCGGCCGTGGCCTGGGTCATCACACTGGCACTGGCCGTCTGGCTTGCTCGGCGCGCACCCTCAACGCTGCGGCTGCCGCCGCGCACCGTCGCTGGATTCGCCGTCGCGGCCCTGGTGCTCTTCTGGATTTTCTTGGCCGGCCGTCAGTTGCTGTCGATCGTGGATGCGTCGCTCCATCTGGGCCTTGCCGCCTCCATCCGTGCGGGCGGGTTTCCGCCGGTGTTTCCCTGGCACCCAGGGGTACCTGCGCCGTACCACTATGGCGTTGACATGCTGATCGGGCTGCTGGCTCCACCGTTCGGCCCGGATCTGTCCTTCACGACGGAGCTGCTGGGTGCCTACATCTGGACAAGCTTTGCTCTGGTCGTCGCGATGGCCCTCCTACGACGCGGCGGGTGGACCAGCCTGCTGATCCTGGCCCCGCTGCTACTCACCACAGCCGCCTGGACGCATCTAGGCTTCATTACCCCGCCACCGGACATCCTGCAGATGCCCGTTCCGGCTGGCATGACGACGGTTGGGTTGCGCACTGCACTAACTGGTCTGTATTGGCCGGAGGTATCGCTTCAATGGCAGGGGGAGCATGAAGCATCGCCACCGAACATATGGAAACCGCTGTTCGCCCTCGCCTATGCGCTGGCATTTTCGATTCTGGAACGCGTAACAGCTCGTGAGCGCAGAGATGTCATCTGCCACGTCGTCCTGGCTATTCTGCTTGGCTTCCTGGGGCTCGTGGATGAAGCGGTTGCCCTAACCGTGCTTTTGCTCTGGACGTTCTTTGAGGCTGAGCGATTCGTCCGTGCTTGGCCGACGCACCCCATACGCCATAAGGAAGCGTTGCGCGCAGGCTTGGGACCGTCGCTCTCTGCGCTGCTGCTGATTGGGGGGGTGGGATCATCACGGGGGTGCTAACCGGAGCGTCAGGTGGTGGGCTATCACTCGGCTGGATTGCGGGATTCGATAGTCACCGGCTGCTAGGCACATTCACACAACTGACGGGCGGCCTCGGCGTTCTGGGTTCTGCTACGGTTCCGATCATCGCAGCCGCCGCATTGCTGGCATGGCGGGACCGTCTCGGTCTGGCCCTGGCTGTAGGTAGCGTTCCGTTCCTGATCGCCGCGCTTACGCTGCAGTACGAGCACGCGCCCAGGGACGTTACTCGCCTTGACGGCCACGCCAGAAATTTTGCGCTCCTAGCCTTGCTCGTCGCTGCGAGCGTCCGCCTGCGCGCTCTGCACCCCCGCTGGCGCTACGCCGCCGCCGCATGCACGGTCGGGCTTGTTGTCTGGCCGACCGTTACGACGCCCGTGCGCACCCTCGGCTTGGCGCTTGGTCATGGAATTCAGTTCGCCAACGCGCAGCCGGGTCAGCGAGAGTTTGACCTGTCCATCATGAGGCGACACACCAGCGGGCGGCCTATACCTGCGCCCATCAATGCCTATATCCGCGAGAATACATCTGTAGACACCCGAATCTTCTCGCCGCATCCCGCGGTGATGACCGTCGCCACAGGCCGTCCCAACGCGTCGGGCTACACCCAGTTCCCGCACTACAACTATGTTGAAGGTCCCGAATACTTGGACGCTATTCGCTACCTGGAGCCAGCGGCTGTCCGCCGTCTCGACTACGCATACCTCCATGCCACAGACGCCTGGATCGCTCGACTGCCCGACCGCGCCCGGCATTGGATGGATGATCCTCGACTGTTCGAACTGCTCATCCGTGACGGCACCGACGCCCTCTACCGAATACGACCAGCGTTCCTTGACCTCAAGGTAGCGCCGACGCCTGCTTCGTTCGAAGCACTTCGCCAAAATGTTCCAGCATCTGCCAGCGTGTATCTATCGCCGTCCATCGAGCATCTTGGCTCGGTGCGGGCAGCGTCGGTGTTGTCCCATGCCGACCTTTTTGGCGTTGTTCGGACCTTTCTTCCACATCTGCGGCCTAACTTTCGGACAAAGCCGTTGGGCCACGTAACGCCCGACTTGGTCGTAACGTCAGCACGCCTTGCGCCGTCCGCGTTTGCTTCCGATGCACGGCGACCCATCTGGTGGAACGAAGAAGTCGCTGTTTATGCACCAGCCGACGCGATCCCACCCATCATGGACCCCCCTCCCAAGCATTTCAGCGTCATGCTGTCGGATGTCAGCATCGTCCATGGACGCCTCAACTTCACCGCCACTTTCACCGATCGCGCGACGGAACTGTGGAGAGGCCAGGATTGGCTGATCTTCGCGGCCGACGCCTCCCCGTGGGCCTTTCCTTACGAGTTTGATGTCAGGGGCCACATCCGCGCCGGTCCCCGGAGTTATATGGGCCAACTTGAACCAGTGCCGGAAACGAGGGTGCATGAGTATTTCTATCTCTACGAGTTGGAGCCGCAGACGGGCGCTTTGGCCTTATGGAACGGGAGCGGCTATGCCGGCCTCTCAGAGCCACAGCCAGAGCTAGCCTCAGGTACGTGGGTGCTGGCCGTCCGTATCAACCAGAAAACTTGGGGGGAAGCGGCCTTAATCCCCGTCCTGCGATTCGAGGTGGCTGCTTCCGGTGCGCTTAGGTATGAGGTCTACGAGGGTTCGTTGGACACGATGCTGGTTCGGTAGCTTCAGCACCGTGCATCCTGCGGACAGGTCGCCAGCCAGACGCCGAGGAATCGCAGCTAGCTGCGGTCCACGGGATCGACATCCACGACCTTGACCGTCGGTCCGCGCTGCCAGCGGCGGTAAGCGCGGGCGGCCCGCCCGGCGCGCCAGAGGCCTACGATCACGCGTCGCAGATCCGGTCTGAACAGCGACGCCACTGCCAGGACCAGCGTCGCCGCCAGCAGGAATACCAGGCCCACGACTACCACCACCAGGGTCGCACCAGCCGCGACCAGATACAGCGGCAGCGCCGCCAGTGAACGGCCGAAAGAACGCGTGTCGTCGAGCATGTAGATCAAGCGTGGGCTAACCGGCAGTCTGATCTGGCAAGACTACGAAACCGCCGCGCCCACGAGCATGTCCTGTCGGTCCCGTAGACTGCACCGGCTCTCCACCGGATGACTCATCCCCTTGCCAACCTACGAGATCCGCGAACTCCAGCATCAGCAGAAGGTCTACGTCAATGGACACTATTTGGCCGCCGTCCAGCAGGGAAAGTTCCGCCCTTACATCCACCCGGTGCTGACGCCGAGCGGCTACGCGGTAACCGAGATCGCACCGGCCGACCACCTACACCACCTTGGCATCTGGTTCGCCCACGAGGACATTGACGGCGTCAACTTCTGGGCGCCCGAATCCCAGGGAGTCCACCCTATTCCCCGCATGCTGGTTGCCTCGACCGATGTAGAGATTGGCCGGGACGGTGTGACCTTTCGCCAGGAGGTCGACTGGCGAGCCGGCGATGGGGACCTTTGCATGCAGGACTCGCGGGTCATCGTGATTGGCGAACGCTCGGACCACACGATGGTTGACGTCACGGTGACAGTGCGAGCCGGCGGCGACCCGATCCGCATGGGACAGACCAAGGAGGCCGGGCTGGCGGTACGCGTCGCAGACCAGATCGACGTGTTGGACGGCGGTCGCATTACCAACGCCAACGGCCAGGTCAACGAGGAAGAGACCTTCGACCAGGTATCGGACTGGGTGGACTATTCAGGACCGGTCAGCCGAACCAATACAGCCGGTGTCGCGATATTTCCGCACCCCGGGAGCGACGGCATTCCCTGGTTCACGCGGAACTACGGCCCGCTTTATGTGAGCCCCTGGCGGCACCAGGAAATCACCCTGGAACCAGGTCAGTCACGCACTGTGGGCGCGCGCTTTGCAGCGCACGACGGCTCCTGCGAAGAGGTCGACGTGGCTGGCCTGTACGCGCGCTTCCTAGAGGAGGTCGCCTAGGGCAGGTCCTTCATCGCCGGAATCCAGCAGCCCCGCGTCGGCCACGAGACTGACGAGTGCGGCCGTGGCCGCCGCCTCGGCGTCGATGAATCCGATCTCTTCGGCAATCTCCTCGATCACGGCCGGAGTCGTGGGGCTGGCCACGGCTACCAGGTCGCCCTCGTCATGTAGCTCGCCTCCGGAGAGGTCCACCAGGTAGAACGCCGTATTGCTCAGTCCGTGCAGTTCGGACTCTTGCCCGGTCTTGATCAACCCCACGCTGCGCGGCGAAGCCACGATGATGCGGTTGTGGCGACCTGCATCCAGTGTGCTCAGCAGCATGTCCTGTCGAGCGATCTGACTGATGCGCGCAAGGTTGGCCAGGCGCTGTTCGCCGGAGTCCACGTACTCGTTAACGGCCGCGGGGTCTACCTCGGCCTTCCGAAGCTCGGCGGGTTCGGGCAGGCGCAGAAACCGCCAGAACCCCGCGCCTGATGCGAGCGACGCTTCGCGCAGCGCCGTGCGGGCTGATGTCGCATCCGCCCGCAGTCGCGCCTCTAGTAGAGACGATCCAAAGCGCTCGCGGACCGCCACGTACAGGAAGCCAATGGAGAGCAGCGCGCTCACGCGCGACTGCATGAGGCGTGTGCTGAGAGCCTTGCGCAGGTTGCGGTCGTCTGACTGGCGAATCGCCGCGACCAGCGCCCTCGCCTCCACCCCGTGGATGGAAGACACCCAGCCAGCGTAGTCCCGCAAGTACGTGCGATCCGCGGTCAAGGCCGCGTCGGGAGACTTGGGCCACATCAGCCGTCACCCCTCTCACTGCCAAAAACGCCCTCGTACACCTCAGACCTTGTGCCGTCTGACGCCTGCAGGCGATACGTCCACGGGTCGTCCAGCAACACGCGGCCCATGCCCTGTAGCAACTCGGCGAGCTCGTCCAGCAGCGCCTCCGGCGGCTCATCGCCGGGGTCAAAGCCAATCATGGTCATGCCATCGGGCATCACGCTCGGTAGCCCAAGATCTATCTCGATTAAGCCAGTGCCGGCGGCAAAGCGCGTGATTCGCCAGGACCAGAAGTGTTGCCGAATGGCCACAATGAATGGCATAGCCGCAGTGTCGTAGCGCTCCGGATCCCACTGGATCGGTGCGCCGTTATAGCTGGACGGGAACTCTTCGACGTTCCAGACCGGGCCGGATTCCGGGCCGCTCACTTGACTCCCTGCGTCGATCTTGTTGAGCGCAAAGCCTACTCCAGTCTCTCCGATTCCGCGCCCCCCGGCAGCGGATGGGCGACGGCTAGTGTCAGATGCACGGAATTGTCCAGAATGTCCCAGCCGCCGTAGAGACACCCGTCATTCTTCGATCAGACGACCGGTCCGAACGTCCTTGCCTGCCGGTCGACCCGCCTCCCGCACCGGCGGGCGGCTGGGGTGTGGCTGAGTTGCACTGCCACACCACGGCCAGCGATGGCATCGTGCCACCCGAAGAGTTGGTGACGATTGCCGAGCACTTGGGTCTCGACGTGCTGGCCGTGACCGACCACGACACCATCAACGGAGCACTTCGCGCGCGCGACCATGCGTTGGCCACGGGCGCACGTGTAGAGGTGATCGTGGGGATGGAGGTCACGACCCGTAGGCAGGATCACGTCGTGGGTCTTTTCCTGGAGCGCACCGTCCGGATCTTTCGCTCGGTGCCCGACACCGTGGATGAAATCCACGCGCAAGGTGGCCTCGCCGTGGTGGCGCATCCGTTTCTGGGGTTGCCCTCGTCAATTTCGCCTGACCGGTTGCGTGATGCGCTGCGGCGGTGCCGGTTCGACGGAATCGAGGCGGAGAATCCATACATGCGCCGGGGCGCCCGCGACCGGCTGAAAGCCTTCCTGCGAGACCACGGCGACGACGTGGGAGCACGGGTCGGTGCCAGCGACGCGCATTTTGGGGACCTGGCCAAGGCCGTGACGCTGTTTGAGGGGCGAGGCGCCGCTGACTTGCGACGCGCTCTTGAGGAGCGAACTACTGTTCCAGCAGCGGGCCGGGTCCAACACCCAAGGCCAGGTCTGCGCGCGCACCTGCAGAACCAATACCGAAGTCTGCTCCGCCTGCCCGTCATGCGGGCCGGCACTGTTTGGCGGCAGTGGCGAGAAGCCTAGAACTCAGAGCCCAAGCCCACGCCGCTGGTTCGCGCTCTAGACGGCGCCTTCAGCGGGGCGAGGTTTGGGACTGGGGGGAAGCTCGAGGTCGGGGGCCTCGGAAGTCTCGTCGTCCACCGGCTCAGCGTCGGGCACCGACTCGGGAAGGTCGGGCGGGGTTATCGGCGCCCGGCCCTGATGCTGGTCAATGAGCAACGTGAACTCCTCGGCGTCAAGCGTTTCCACCTCGATAAGCCGCTCGGCCAGCTTGTCCAGCAAGTCGTCATGGCGGGAGAGGATATCCATGGCGCGACGGTGGGCGTCGTCAATGAGGTGGGAAACCTCGTTGTCGATCTCCTCTGCCACGCGCTCACTGTAGTTTCGCTGCTCCGCGATGTCCCGGCCCAGGAAAACCAGTTCCTCACGGCGGCCAAAGGCCCGCGGGCCGAGCTTGGGCGACATGCCGTACTGCGTGACCATGCGACGCGCGGTCTCGGTGGCCTGCTGGATGTCGTTGCTGGGACCCGTAGACATCTCGCCAAAGACCAGGACCTCGGCGGCATGGCCGCCCATGATCATGGCCAGCATGTCCTCAAAGAACGACTTGGTGTACAGATGCCGGTCCTCAGGCGGCTGCAAGCGCGTGTAGCCGCCCATCTGACCGCGCGGCAGGATCGTGACTTTGTAGACAGGATCGGACCGTTTGAGCATGTGCGCCACAAGGGCGTGGCCGATCTCGTGGTAGGCGGTGACTCGCTTTTCCTGCGCGCTCATCACGCGGCTCTTGCGCTGCGGTCCGGCGATCAGGCGATCGATGGCCTCCTCGATCTCGAACATGCTCAACACTGACCGATTGCGCCGCGCCGCCAGGATCGCGGCCTCGTTGAGCAAGTTCTTCAGGTCGGCGCCTGAGAAACCCGGTGTCTGCTTGCCTACGGTTTCCAGGTCCACGTCGGGATCCAGCGGCTTCTCTCGGGCGTGAACGCGAAGGATCGCTTCGCGCCCGCGGATATCCGGTAGATCCAGCGTGACCCGCCGGTCGAATCGACCTGGCCGCAGTAACGCTGGGTCGAGTACGTCGGGCCGGTTGGTGGCCGCCAGCACGATCACCGTCTGCTCAGACTCGAAACCGTCCATTTCGACCAGAATCTGGTTCAGGGTCTGCTCACGTTCGTCGTGGCTGCCGCCCAGACCCGCACCGCGCTGGCGTCCGACAGCATCAATCTCATCCACGAACACCAGCGAGGGCGCGCTTTGCTTGGCCTTCTCAAACAGATCCCGCACCCGCGACGCGCCGACGCCCACGAACATCTCCACGAATTCCGATCCGCTGATGTTGAAAAACGGCACCCCGGCCTCGCCGGCGACAGCCTTGGATATATAGGTCTTGCCGGTGCCCGGCTGGCCGACCAGCAGCAGTCCCTTGGGG
>VXPS01000301.1 GCA_009839425.1 Chloroflexota bacterium | reverse complement strand
CCCTACTTCTAGGTTTCGTCGCGGCTATCGCGACCTTCCGCGGAGTCGAACGCCGTACTCGTAGATCTTCGATTCCCTTTCGTTGATGCGCCTCATCCAGGTATCTGGTCTGGGCTGCGTGTTCGCAGGGCCTGAGCGGATGGAGAGGCAAGGTGTGGGTACCCTGAGTCACGTGGATGGGTTCTGCGGAGAGCTTCGGGCCAAGGCGTGCTGATGCGAAGCTGTGCTAAACGTGTCGCGGTGGTGCCCGGTGAATCCGGGCGGTTGAGTCTGGCGCGATCTGGAAGGAGCCGTCGTCTGGCTCGGGGTTGTGTCTGCGCGAGAGTTCGGGTGGCTTGCGTTGGCCGGTATTGTATGGGAGCGGATGCAGAACGGGCGTGGGCGAACATCTGTTTCGAACGTAGGGATTGAGGTCGGGCGGACGGGTTTCGCCTCTCTGTTGTTCACGCTCGCCCGTCCCGCGGACGCGACTGCGTCGGCTCTCGGGGATGGCACGCTCCGGCTCAAACTTCCGATCGGTGCGCGCGAGATCGCGATCGGGGAGATCGAGCGCATCGAACTGCAGACGCGCAGGCGCTGGGGCGGGGTGCTGATTCGCACGCCTGCCGGGGCACTCGGCAGTGTCCGGTCTGTCCCGACGCGATGCGAAAGCCCTCGAGGCGGCGCTCGAGGAAGCACGAACGAGGTGGTGGCGGGCGGAGCTGTCGGCCGAACGTGCCGCTCTCCTGGCGGCGGCGGCCCGACTGCGGTCGCCCTCGGATCCCGAGGACTACGTGCGGTACGCCGGCGTCCCCGGACGTCGGCGACCCCAACTTCGACCTGGCTTGGCGATCCTCCGCGTGGGGAAACTACCGGCTAAACGGGGCGGGCTGACATGTCAACGAGGTGCCGGCAACCAGGTCAATCGTGAGCGCGAAGCTCTGCCAGAAGTCCAAGAAAATAGTCCGCTGTCCCGCGGACTGTTGCGTCGTAGTACGGTGCGATGTCGGAATCCTGCCCAGCGATGTAGGCGAGAACCGAATCGGTCGCGGCCGAGATCCGTGCTCCCGGCGAAGGATGGCTCGTTTGGGCTGGCAACTCCGGATGGTTTGCGACTATCGACTGCGTGGCGACGGTCATGAGTACGCCAAAGTAAGCGATTGGCGAGTTGTCGTAGCGCGACTCGTCGGCATTGATGATGTCCAATGCGCAGCGGTCGGCCTCGAACTCCATTTGCTGCTCCGCGGTCGTGCGAGCCGCGTCGTCGAGTTGTTTGATCCGCCCGCGCCGGGCGCGGTGGTCCAATGCAACGTGACATCGTTCATGCATTACGAGGAAGTACATCGCCTGGGCGAACAGAGTGCGTTCCCTGCGTATGAAATCCGGATCGGCCGTCATGCCAGTGACGAATGCCTCGCTCGCCCCCCGTTCCAGCAGCGTTTGTTCAATGATGGCCAAAGGACCGGCGTCCAGCCCGGGCGCTTGACGAACGAACGCCGTCACCAGTTTCGCATGCACGGCAAACGGAAATTCGGCAGAAATGTAGCGTCCGGCGACGAGTGCACGGGACTGTGCGTATAGAAACCCAACCATCTGGGCATCGAACACCACTCCCTTGCCGTGGACCAAGAAGCTGTCGTACATCGCTCCGTTGTCGCAGACCGAGAAGACCAGGTCCTTGTTCTTTTGCCAGAAGTCGTTTGATAGCAGGCCGTCATCCGCCAGTTGTCTGGCCTTGTCATGATAGAACTCGCGAACGATGTCGTTGAATGCCGGATCCGTGACGACCACCTCACACAAGCTGGAGTCGAAGTGTACGGCGGCCGAGATGGGGTGGATGACGGCGCCAAGCGACAACAGGGCGAAAGTAGCCGTTGGGAGAAGCCCGCTTTTCATTGTTCTGTACTCATCGTGCCGGCGGAAACGATATCGTCGATTCGGCTGGAGATGTCAGCGAGGGCTTGGGAGAGGCGGGCTTTCAGCTGGGCAACCCTTTTCTCTAGGACTGCACGGCGTCCTCCAGTTGAGCTAGAGATGTCTTCGAGGCTCTCAAAATCCTGCTGTGCTTGGTCGAGTTCTTGCGCCACCAAGTCGCCGTTTTGCGACGCGTGCTGAAGCCCTTGCAGTCGCTCAAAGCGATCCATGGTTTCCTCTAGCATTTGGTGGTAGTCCTCGTACTCGACCGAGCACGCCTCGGAGGGTGGCTCGAAGTACGCGAACCGCACGCATCGGCGAAGCAACTTGCATTGCGTATCCAATCCGCGTAGACCGATGTAGGTCACCGTGTTCAGTTCGTCGATCTGCGGCACTTCCAAGTCGGCTGCCGACTCAATGTGGGCCTGCATTGAGCTCAACCGCTCGCCAACGGTGCTGAGAGCAGAAGTCGTGTTCTTTCTGTATCCGCGGATGTCATCCGAGCAGGTGTCGTCGGGCTGGTTGAGCCACACGACGGCAACTGCAGCGAGGCCGATGAGGGCACTCGCGATCAGCCCCACGTTCCTACTCTTCAACGTCGGCTCCGGATCGTGCTCCATCGATGGACGTCGCTGCGCCCTCCACGGCAAAACTGCCGGCGCGTGGAACGAGGTCGTGTCCCAGCCAATGGGGGAAAGTCGGGAAATCAATCACGGACGCCAAATCGAGAGGAGGCAGCTATTTGGTCACGGAGTGTAGCGGTACGCATCCGGTGTTGCACCGTGTCGGGCAGGCGCCGAGTGACGCCCGGTTCGACGATGGACACGGATCTTCAGAACATGGGCGGTTCCGAGGACAGTCAAAACGTCGCGTCGAGCCCGAGGTCGGGCGAGGAGGAGCACGCCTGCGTCGAAGCCCGGTTCACGCTGAGCGCGACCTATGCCGTGGGAATCTAGGAGGATCGCGCCGGGGTGGTGAGGACGACCGGCCGGACTGGGGCTGTCTGCCCGCCTTGCGTTCGACGATGCCCGTTCGGCGCGTGCGCATCGGCATGTGCATGTACGCGTGCCGCCAGTGGTCTAGGGTCAGGTCGCGTCCGCATCCGATGCGGCAGACGGATCCGTCGCCAGCCCGTGGCGAGGGGAGGTCTCGGCATGGGACCTAGAACAGGATTGGTGAAGTCCCGCCTTGGCTTGAGGTCCAACCGCTCGACCTCCTGCAGGAGCCGCTCGGCTCACCGGCTGAGAGTGTCGAGTACGCGTTCGTCCGCGATCTCTGTGGAGTGTCAAGCAGGATGAGAACGCGCGACAACCAAGGTGAGAAAGAGGTGTCGGGACTGATCGACGCGGACGCGGTGACGACCGCGACCGCGGAAGTCGGGGGAAGGACCGCAATCCGCCGCACTCCGGGGTCCGGCGGCAGTTCAACGGGCTCCGCAGGCGCACGAAAGGGATACGAGCGGCTGAGTCTCGGTGGAGTCGCTACCAAGGGGGGATAGTCGCGTCGTTGGTGTTTCAGGGCAGAGGCATGATCTCAACGAGTGTTGGTGGTGGCGCGCTCGAACCTGAACCGGACTGACCCGCGACCGACCTGGTTGAATTGGTCGCGGGTGCGCTGGTCCATGGGGTTAGGCAACTCCAGTACCGTCCAAAGGGATGGCGAGAAGACGAAAGAGACGTAAAGGATGCGGTAGCGGCGTCGACCGTAGGTCGGGACGCCTGCGGCAACGCGCATTTCGTTCGGCGTGAGTTCGAAGTCGCCGCCTTGGTCGAGGGAGGATTTCACCTCGTAGAGCCATTCCGCCTGGGGCGTCTTTACGCAGAAATCGTAGCCGGCGGTGTCGTCGCCTTGGCTTCCTCCGAAGAAGCGGGTCCGGTTGGAGGAAACCCAACAGGATTCATCGAAGGCGTCGACATAGCGGCGCCGGAGGTACTGAAACACCAGCCACTCGCTTGCGAGCCCCATCGCCTGTCGTTGGTCTTCCGAAGACGGTTTCCTTGTGCCGCCGGTTCCGCCGCCGGGTCGCCTAGACCGGGGAGCTGATTGGTCGAAACGGGCGAGTCTTGGCCGTGAACTGCGCTCGTACCACGCGTCGTCGTTCGCGATGCTCAACTCGGCAAGTTGCCGGAACTCCTCGGGGAAGGACGGGTCCCCGGTATCGAGTTTGGTCCCAGCGAAGTGAATGCTGCGCCGGTCGATCACGTCTTGCTGTCGTTCCGTCTCGCGACGCTTCTCCTCTTCTTTGAGGGTGCTTTGATCGAGTCCTAGCGAGGCCAGGTTAAGAGTCTGCGCCATGTTCTCCGGCCAGCAGCCGGCACGCTGGCACAATCCAGGCAGGTGCGCGTCGTCCAGGCGTTCAAAGTCGAGCAGCCCTGCATCTTCGAGACGACGAACGACTGATTGTGGATCGTCGGTGCGCCAGGGCTCGCGAATGGGGACGGCGTTGTGACGACTCCAGGCGCCGATGATCGGGGCCGCGGTGCAGGCGAAGGAACGGGCAGTTCGGCGGTTCCTTTCGACCAGGCCGAGCGGGTTCGGCAGATCGACATTTGGGGCTTCGCCGAGTACGCGATCGAGGAGAGCAGCTACATGCTCTTCCACGGTCTGATTGTCGAGCGTCTCTCGGGTGAGTACCCAAGCATCGTCGAACTCGAGGAATGCAAGCGTCTTGCGCTCGTTGTAGGTGGTGAGGTCGCGCCCGTGCAGGTAGTCGGCGAGGTGCGTTCGGCGCAGGCGTTCATGGATGCCTGGAGTCAGTCGCTGAAGGTAGGCGTGGTACATGGACCGGAGCTCGGCCTCATTCGAGAGCGGTTCTTCGTCGAGGGCGATGAGTGCGTGGTTGAATCGCTCGTAATCCAGACCAAGCTCGCGCCGAAGCCCGGCCCGGTCCTGTGCTCGCGCGCAGGCGTCGATCAGCTCGTCCGGCGAGGGCTGACGGCTCGGCAATCGATCCCGCAGCCATTGGCGGAGGTCGAAGCCGGTTTGGTCGTGTTCGGCATCGCTCGCGAGGCGTCGCGCAAGCGTCACGTCGGCGACGTAGGCGAGGACTGGCATGAGCAAGTGCAAAAGGTGGCCGAGGTCCGTACGGAGCGCGGCTCGGTGTTCTTGAAGCGCGCGCATGTCACACCCGAGGGCTGCGGTGAGCACGTCGTCGGTTGGCCGGTCAAGCGTGTCGGAAGGTTGGCCTAGCGCAAGGCGCAAGAGCAGTTTTTCGAGGAAACGTAGGCGCGTATCCAATAGCCGTGAAATCGTGCCCGAAAGATCCCTGCCGAGGGCGAGCCAGCCCAGCTGCACGCGTTCGGAGAGTATAAGCGTCGGCAGGTCGTCGTCTTCGAAGCCGTACCAGGCCATGCTGTCTCTAGAGGGTACGTTCTGTTCGTCGACGACCAGATTGATCGTCCGGCATCTGCGGACCCTGATGGCGCGAATGCGGCGCTCGATCATGGTCTGGGGCACGCCACGCTCCAGGCGCTCGGCCAGCAGTTCGTGACCCAGCGAAACGACCTCCGGCAGCCAGGCCAAGTCGAGCGACACGAGTGGCGGATCGCTTGTGCGGGGGACGAAAGGCTCGCCGTCCACGAGAAGGCGGACACTGACGCCGTCGAGCTGGCGGGGTGCGAAGCGGCCCGTGGCCGCCAGTCGTTCGGTGACCGTTTCCGCGGCAGCGTCGCCGATGTCGAGAAGGGGATGGCCGGCTGCGGCCAGGATTCTGGCGCCAAAGGCTTGCGGGTTGTTGGTCACGATTACGGTGGGCGATTCGTCGTGTCCGCGAAGGAGCGCAAAGCCGCCGTCGCGAGTGACTGTGAGGTCGAGGTCGGGGGGCAGTGCGGCGTCGGTTTCGCCGAGATCGTTCCAGGCACGCCGGTATTCCCTGCGGAAGTCGCGGCGGTCGGGGGCTGCGAGTGCGGGAGCTACGATTGCCAGCGCCTGGAGACGGTCGCCAGCGGTTTCGGCGCTGTTCCAATCGCGCAGACCGATGGCACTGCTGAACGCCAAATCGGCAAGTTCGTCGCTGTGCTCGAGGAGGCTGGCGACTGTGTCGGGCACGCGGTGCATGAACCGAGGCGGCCGGCCCTGCCTCGTACGGGAAGCCCAACAGTCGCTCGGCTTGCGGAGTCCGGGTTCGTGGTGGGTACTTGCGGCGATCCAGGCTCGGGAGCGCAAAAAGGTGGCAAGTGGTGTGGGAAGCGTTCGCAGGTTCCAGTCGCGCTGCGAGCGCTTGAATCGGCCGATGTCGAATATGAGGAATTGGTCGCTATGGGTTGCGAGGTGGCTGAAGACGAGTTCCTGGAATGCCTCCTTGGCGATCTTGGACAGCTTGTCGTACTCGATCTGTCCGGGCAGGCGCCACGCCGCGCCCCTCTTGCCGTACGCCGTATAGGGGTTCGGAATTGAGGTGCCTGAGGCTTCTGCGCACCAGTGCGGATCCAGGCCCTCGGTGGCGTCGCCACCGCGCGTTAGAAGGCGCCAGCTCCATCCGTCTCCGCTGTCCTGAATGGCGGCTCCAACCGGCTTGAGGCCGTCGGTGACCCCGATGAGGGAAAGAAATTCGAGCCAGCGGCGTTTGCTGCTACCGGGAGCGGCGGGCCAGTCCGCGAAGTCCGTGAGAAGCGCATCGCGGGCACGCCGGCAGTCAGTCGAAGCCTGGCTCGCCTCGACCAGGAAATTCTCCAGCGTAAGGCCGAGGGAGGTCCAAGACGACGAAAATGCGGCATCCTGCGCGGGACGCCAGCCCCCCGCGGTCGAAACGTACAACTTGGCGTTTCGGAGCGCGTCGTCGATGTCAGTCGCCGCGGTACGCCAGACGCCGAAGGCCCATGTAAGGGCTTCCCGGCGCCGGTTTTCGTTGGCCTTGGCACCGAGGGCGGATCCGAGACTGGCGAGTGCTTCTACGGGGTCGTATTCCCGGACGAGGCCAGCCCTGACGAAGGCGTTGAGCGTGTCCTGCCGAAAGACGATTTTCTCATTGAGGAATCGGTAGCGTCGTGTCAGCGGCGCCGGTGGCAACGGGACTCCGTTTTTTGCGCGCTTCCGCCTCGTCGATTCGCTACGCACGAAAACATCGGCACCCGAGGTGGCACCGCGCCTTCCCGCGGAGCGGAGCTTGGCCGAGCGGTCGAGCATGATCGACGCACCGGCGAGTTCGTCGAGCTTCTGGCCGGCTGCGTTGAACAGACGGCGCAGGTCGTCGTAGAAGCGGGACCAGGTACTAGGCGCGGCGTGGCCGTCGGCGAGGGATTGGGCGAAGCGTTCAGCGACCTGCGCGAGGCGCGGACCGGAGGGTGGGAGGAGCAGGTACTTGCGTTTGGCCATGGCTTCCAACCGGCCGAGCCGGGCGGGGTCTAGCTGCGGCGATGCGAGGCTCGCCCCCGTTCTACGAGCGACCTGAGGCGCTTTCATAAGGGAGAGGTCGGCGGCGGGAAAGACGGTGACGGTGGTAAGGGCGGCCCAACGGTCGGAATTCACCGGGATCGATGGAATGACTGGTGCATTGCGAAGCGGAGTGCCCGTTGCGTCGAAGGCGTTGTCGAGCTTGTCGGCGAACTTGCCTGTCCAGGCGATGAGATCGAAGACGGCGCGTTGGGGAATCTCGGAGCTGTCGTCCGCAGCGATATGCAACGCCGCGTGGGCGCACGCTTCAGCGCCAGCTTTGAGCAGGGTTGCGTTCAGCGGCAGGTCGAATTCGGCATCTCGGCGGTCGATCTCGGCAAAAAAGGGTGCGTCAAGGTGCCCGTTGAGCGGGGAGACGGCGTCAGGACCCATCGGAAGGAAGTTGTAGAAGCGGCCCGCGGTGACAGCGTCGGTGGACAACCCGACAGCGACGGAGACGGTGGGCTGGCCTCTCCAGTCGCGCCAGCGCGTGATCTGGGGCGCTCTTGAGATACTGCGTTCGACCGCTGCTAAGACCAGCGGCTTGTCCAGCTCGCGCCGCACCACGAGGAAGCGTCTGGCCTCGCCGACGCCGACCTCGTGCATGGTGCAGCCCGGGAGTTCGGGAATCTCGCCGAGAGGCCTGTGGCGCCGGGTGAGCAGGCGCCGCCGCGGGGGGGCACCGGGGGTCTCGACGACGATGCGGAAGTCGGCGATTCGGTCCAGGAACAGGAGAAGGGGGAGTTCGAGGTCAGCGAGTGCGTTGACTTGGTGGAGGGCGAGTTGGACGGCATCGGCGGTGGCCAGCGGTGCGACGATGACGCTCGCGTAGCCTCGGCGGGCAAAGGCGACAATGTCTTCGGGCTGCGCGCCGAGTGGGATGGGGACGAGGTAGCGCGGGACGGTTGCCGCGACCTTTGCCGCAATGCCGTCGTCGACGCCGCTTCGACGGAGGAGAATCTCGACTTCGTGCAGCGTGGCGAACCGGAAGCAGAAACCGTCGAAGGCGGACGACGGGGTTGTGTTGCTGCGTGAGAATATGCGGACGTGGTCGGTCAAGGCCTCGATGCTTCTGAATCCGAGTCCCTTGTTGCCGATGCCCTCGCCGACCCGCTTTGCGGTGGTCGCGATGTTCATGATTGCGTCGACATCTTCCCGGCGGAAACCGTTGCCGCCGTTGGCGACGTAGAGGACGCCCTCGGTTTCTGATCGGATGACAAGTCGCACCGCAATGCGGCCCTGATCACCGGGCGCGTGCGCGTCATGCGCGTTTTGGATTAACTCGTAGAGAACTCGGTCGCCGTATTCGGTGCCGACGACCTCGTTGAGGTTGCGGAGACTCTCGTAGACCTTGAGCTTCTTGCGGTGCCCGTCGACGGCGTGAGCCAAGACGTCGCGAACGTGCGCGTCGAGGTCTCGGGCGGGTTGCGTCCTGCGTTTCGCGTCGCTCGGTTCAGCAAGGCTGGGCGCAAGGGTCATCGGGGGGATGTGCCTCCTCTAGCGTACCAAGGGTAAACTGCGGCAGCGCGCCGGACGACCGGGTCGGTTTCGCGCGGTCGCATAGGTGCTTGGTAGGCGGTGCGTGGCAAGTAGACTCATTCGTCGAGGGCTTGTCCAGCACGATTACGGATACGGGAAATCATCGCAACCCGAAGTGGGGCAGACACAGAGGGTTGCTCGAAACACTGAACCCGGAAAGGAGAGAAAGGCGACGAGGCGATGTAGGTGTGGGCCGGCCGGAGTCGTCGCCGGACGGTGTCGTCGATGGCGCCACGGTTGCCGGAGCGAAGAGGAGCGTCTTTCACGGGCAGAGCGACATCGTGGCGCTGACGATAGTCGATGCGGGTCACTCGGTCGTTTCTGTGGCGAGGCAGGTTCAGATCAACCAGAACGCGCTGGGCGTGCAGTTCAGTGACTCGGACATGGAAAAGGTCGAGCCCGGTGTATGTGAGATGCGGACTGGGGGCGGTGTGCGCGTCTGGCGGGGCGATGGCTCTGGACGTGAAAGTAGGTCGGAAGGCGCCTGGTAGCGATCTGTTTCGATAGCAGCGCGGCGTCATGTCGGAGGGGTCTCGGTGTCTGACTATCTCAAGCAGAGCGCCGGGGGCCCTTAGTTAGCGCGCTTCGGCGACGTCCGAGTGGACGGAGGCCGCCACGCGCACATAGTCCTCGCGGAGGAGGTAGAGGCGGGCTGTCGGCGCTGCGGCAAGGATGCGGTCGCGTTCGCGGCGTGGGGCGCATTCGTCAAGGCTCATGCGGAGCACGACGGGCTTGCCGCCCTGTATCTCGCAGAGGAGGAAACGTCGCAGGCGTTCGTCGGGTTTCGCCTGTTGGCGGACGATGTCGAAGCACAGGGCAACTAGGGCGCTGCGCAACTCGGCATCTGAGACGATTCCGTCACTCTTGTCGACCGCTTTGGCCTCATGGAACGAACTCAAGACGTCACGGCGCGACGGTGGCCGTTCTGCCGTGCTGTTCTCGAACTTCGTGATGATGTCCTGTAGTAGGTCAAAGTCGGGTGGGGCATTGACCGGATTCTGGGAGACACCGGTATCCGGGAGCTCGGTGGGACCGCTGTCCTTGGTGGTCTTTTGCATGGAGGAATCCTTGTCTGGCGAATGGCGTACCCCGCGCCGACGCGCCCGGTATCGACGTGGTCAAGGCCGGCGCGGTAGCGCCGCCCGTTAGGGCTTGGCCTTGACGACGACGAATGGCAGGGCGCGAGGTTGCCGGGGGAGCCGTTCGCGACATGGGAGGAGGGTGTCGAAAACCGGCAAGGGTCTTGCGCGTCCGTTTGCCCTGCGTAGCCGGTAAGGAACAGCTCGCGGTTACCTAGGACGATGGCGAGCGAGATCTCAGCATTGGAGGCACTGGTCGCGGACGGGTCGGCTAAGCCCCTGGCTGGATCTTCGCGTCGCAAAAGGCGGTGCCCCTTTGGGCCTCGGGTGACTGGATGGTAAATGGTCAAATCTGAGGCATGGCCGCTGGCGGGCACTATGGAAGATTCGCCGGGTTCGGAGACGCTGACGCGGCGCACGGCAGCGCAGATGGAGCACGCAGGGCCAGCGTGCGCGAGCCCGGCAAGATGAGCCCTGGGGCACTCCTGGGCCGGTTTTCGGCGAAGCGGACGAGGTCGTGTTGCCGTTCGCGCCGACGCGGAAGTACCGTCACGCTGCGACCCTCTGGGCGGCTTCGAGGGGGTGCTGTCGAGCAACCGGTACGAGGCGTACTCATTGCTACGCGGCGAAGCCCACGGGCGTCCTTCGTTCGCAGTGCTGGTCGCACCCCAGTCGCGGCTTCGAGCAGGCGGTGGACGCCGAACCGGAGCTGGCTGAAGCGGCGCCCGCGCCGATCGGCGCGTTCTACGCGAACGGGCGGACGATACGGGCGTGGCAGCTGAAGGGTGTCGCGGAGCTCGTATGGTGGCGCAAGCGAAGCACGCTGGCGGCCTCGGGCCGAGCGCGCGCCCCAGCTGATGCCGCGGAGTCCGCTGATGGCGTTGAAGTACGCGCTGTACTGGAAGGCCGGTGGACGGGACTGGACGAAGGCGAGCGAAGACGGTCCTTAGCTTCCAAAGCCGAGGTCCTTTGCGTGTAAAATCCCTAGCGGCGGCTCCTCCCCCCAACCTCGGAACATAGGGACATATGCAATCTGACAGTAGGCTTGTCGAGGACTTCATCTCCGGGAAGTTGGTTCGAAACACACCCGAGGAAGTTGATGCTGTCCAGGTTTTCGCTAGATTGCTGGTCGAAGACTACGAGTACCCAAAGACACATATTCAGACGCATCCGCAATGGCGCGTGAAGGCACGACCGTCCGACCTAAGGAAAGAGTACCCAGTCGACATCGCCGTCTTTGTGGACGAGGAACGTTCCGTAGAGAAGGAACTCCTAATTGTGGAGTGCAAAAAGCGCTCCCGAAAGGATGGTAGGTCCCAGTTAGAAGATTACCTTAGGTTCTCCAGCGCCCAGATTGGGGTCTGGTTCAATGGGGACGAGTCCCTCTTCGTTAAGAAGACAGAGACCGATGGAAAAGCTCTGTTCGAAGAGATACCTAGCATTCCGAAATACGGGGAGCGCCTAGCCGACATCGGGCGATATAGGCGGAGCGACCTCAAGCCGGCTCACAATCTCAAGGCTGTTTTCAGGTCTATTCGGAACTACCTTGCGGCGAACGCGGTTGGGATCACGCGCGACGAGGTATTCGCGCAACAGATGATCAATTTGGTGTTCTGCAAGATTTACGATGAAAGATTCACTAAGGCAGATGCAAAGGTTAAGTTCCGAGTCGGTGTGGACGAACCTGGAGAAGATGTCCGAGCGCGACTGGAGGAGCTGTTCGAGCGCGTGAAGAGACAGTACTCGGATGTCATTGGCCTAAACGACGAGCTACTCCTTGATGATGCGTCGTTGATGCACGCTGTAGGGGCCATGCAGCTCTACTGCCTAGTCGACAGTGAGCGGGATGCCATTGCGGACGCCTTCGAGACGTTCATTGGACCGTCGCTCAAGGGCGGCCAAGGTCAGTTCTTTACCCCGAGAAACGTGGTGAAGCTGCTTGTTGATCTGACGGCTCCTACTCCAACCGACAAGATTATCGACCCAGCCTGCGGCAGCGGTGGATTCCTGGTGGACGCGTTGCGCCACGTGTGGCGGCAAGTGCAGGTTTCCGGGGAAGAACTTGACTGGCCGGAAAGCGAGATATTCAGTGAACAACAGAAGGTTGCCATTCGGAATTTCCGGGGAGTTGACAAGGACGCTTTCTTAAGCCGGGTAGCCAAGGCCTATATGGCAATCATTGGCGATGGGCGGGCGGGTGTGTATTGCGAGAACAGCCTTGAGAAGCCTGAGCGATGGAGTAGCCATGCGCAGGATGGGGTGCCCTTCGGCCAGTTTGACGTGGTCATCACGAATCCTCCATTCGGGAAGAAGCTCAAGCTGGATGATCAAGGCGTTCTGGCCGGATACCGGTTGGGGCACAGGTGGCGCTGGGACAAGGATACGCATCAGTTTGAAGAAACCAGCAAGCTCCGGGATGGGCAGTCTCCGCAGATCCTGTTCATTGAGCGATGCTTGAGTTTGCTAAAGCCGGGGGGTCGGATTGGGATCATCTTGCCCGAGAGCATGCTCTGCAATCCTAACCATCGCTACATTATTCGGTACATCCAGAGCGTAGCGGCGATCCGGGCGGTCATCTCGCTTCCTGAGGAGTTGTTTCAGCCTTACACGCATGCAAAAACCTGCGCTGTGCTCCTTCAAAAGGAGGACGGCCTGAAAACGCAGAACAACGGGCGAACATTCATGGCGGTGGCCCGCTGGTGCGGGCATGACTCAAGAGGCCACGGCATCCCGCACGACGATGTTCCAGCCATTCAATCGAAGTACAACGAGTATAGAGACTTGGGAAGATTGGAGTATGACCACCTCGGGTTCACCGTGGAGTCAAATGAGATCGTCGACGACATCTACCTGCCGAAGTACTACAACCCGGAGGTCCGGCGGAAACTCAGTACGATAGGCAAGACGCACGATCCGACAAGACTCGGAGATTTGGTCGAGGCTGGAATCGTGGAGCTATCTACGGGGAACGAGGTTGGCAAGCTGGCCTATGGAACGGGTGATGTCCCGTTCATTCGCACATCCGATATCGCAAACTGGGAAATTAAAATCGATCCAAAGCATGGTCTAAGCGAGTCTCTCTACGCTTACTACAGAGAGAAGCAGGACGTACAGGAGAACGACATCCTGATGGTTCGTGATGGGACGTATTTGGTTGGGACGTGCGCGCTGGTGACATCCCTCGACACACGGATTGTCTATCAAAGCCACATCTACAAGATCCGGTCGACGGCGCCTGAGGAGGTTCATCCATATCTGCTATTGGCGACTCTCAGCAGTCCCTTGGTTAAGGAACAGATTTTCGCGAAGAGGTTTACGCAAGACATCATCGATACGCTTGGCCGGCGCATCGAAGAACTGGTTCTTCCGTTTCCCAGATCGGCTTCTAAGCGCCAAAAGATTATTGAGGATGTGGGAACGGTTATCGGGAATCGTGTAGCCGCAAGACAGTTGGCTTGGCGGACGGTTCTTGATGTAGTGCCCGGGGACGACGCGGGTGGCGACGAATTCGGATTCTTGACAATAGGGAGGTAGCCGACTGGCAACGAAGCGCCATGAACGAATTATTTGATTTCTCGGAAGCCGATCCCCCCGGGTCATTGGATGAGATCGACGCGGACCGGCGGGCTGTGCGAAGGGCGTTTCGCGAGGCGGATGTGGCCGAGACGATCCTGCAAGGCATAGAGAGGAGAGCCATCAGGTCCGGACGTCGGCAAACGGGGCAGTTTCAATCGAATCGGGAGCCGAGGTGGCGTCTGGCTACTGCTGATCCCCAATATGGGACGGAAGTGGACTGCAAGATCATCGAGCTTCGGCTCTTGGGATTCCTACTCGCGTTTTCAAATGCCCCTGCGGTAGATGATGAGACGATCGACTTGTTGACGGAACGATATTTGGGAGCGGAACCGTTGTGCGGCTCCTATTGCGGCAGCCTGCTATTGGAGCCACTTGATTTCCAGACCTTTTCGGGGGAGGCAATCGAGCCTACACACGGAGTGTCGTTGATCCATCTGGGGCACGAGAATCCGACAATTCAACCGAAGCACGTTCCGGAAAACGTCGCATGGCGGACACACCGAAGCAACCTGATTCAGGGGAACATGACGCTCAGGGAGGCAAGGATATACATAATCAAGCTCATTGCTAGGTACTTCGAGCTGGGGGAGCTGGATATCGCTGATTGAGGTGGGGGCAGCATGGTGTGGCCATTGCGCAATCTCGGCATGGTTTAGCGTTGACATCGCCGCGAAGTGGGACGTAGGTCAGGGGTCGTTTCGTAGCGGGTCGCCGACTCAGCGGACCCGGCGGAGTCGACCGAGAGGCGTGGAAGCACATCTCTCTGGTGAGGAGGGCAGACCACCTAAACGCGCGCTGTTTGATGACTGGCAATTGTCCGGTCGGGCGAAGCGATGGCGCGACTCGTGGAATCGCAACTTGAACGACTAGGGGAACTCGTCCGCCGCGCTCAATTGGCCGGCTGGGAACGGGGATCATTTGAGGTGGGCCTGGCTCGACCCGCGGGCGGTTGACGACGGGTCGGTGCCCTGCGGCCCGCTTGATGCTAGTGTGCGCGTCATGGCTCGTGGACCTTGGACAGACGAAGAGAACGCATTAGTCGTCGCGGACTACTTCGAAATGCTCGAAGCGCAGGACGATGGGCGGGACTACGTGAAGAGCGAACACAACGAGAGTCTACGGGCCAGGATCAACCGCACGCACGGTTCGATCGAATACAAACACCGGAATATCAGCGCCGTCCTGCAAGTGCTGGGTGAGAACTGGATCGAAGGCTACCGGCCGGCATCCAATTTTCAGGCGTCGCTGTACCCGGCGGTGGAAGGTCGTCTTCGTCAGCGGGAAGACACAGTGCCGGGTCGGGGAACGGCCGAGGACGGCGCGCTCGAGGACGCTACCAGGAAACTCGCGATGGTGGAACCCCCGCGGAAACCGGGGGATGCTGCAGAAGCGGCCAGCATAAAGCGTGTGCTCGGCCAGTCGCGGAAATACAACGTGGCGGCTCGCGCAGAGCGGAACCGCGAGCTCGGACGAGCCGGTGAGCGCCTGGTGCTCGGCTACGAGCGAGAACGGCTGACAACCATCGACCGACACGAGCTCGCGCGCCGCGTACGGTGGGTCTCAGAGGAAGACGGGGACGGTGCCGGATACGACATTAGCAGCTTCTGGGCGGACGGAACGCCGCGGCTGGTAGAGGTGAAGACGACGAACGGCTGGGAACGCACACCGTTCTATATCTCGCGCAACGAACTCGCCGTTGCGAAATCCCGGCCGGAGGAGTGGTGCCTGATGAGGGTGTGGGACTTCCGAGGCGCGCCAAAGGCTTTCGAGCTGCGGCCCCCGCTAGACGACCATGTGGCCCTCGAGCCGGTGAACTTCGAAGCGCAGCTGCGGTGGTCGGAGGCGACAGGTTGAAACGTCCGAGAGGGGCCGACGCGACGACCGAGCTGTCGACCCGGCTCGCCTTCTCGATCTACCAGAGTCCGGGCATTTATGCGCTGTTGCTGGGCTCCGGAATGTCCCGCGCGGCGCAGATTCCCACGGGTTGGGAGATCACGCTGGACCTGGTGCGTCGCTTAGCGGCGCTGGATGGCGTGTCGTCCCACAGCGATTGGGCCGCCTGGTACAGGGAATCGGCCGGGAAGGAGCCCGATTACTCGGAAATCGTCCGGGAACTGGGCGGTTCGCCGGAGGAGAGACGCGCGCTTCTGCACAGCTACATGGAGCCGACCGACGAGGAACGAGGCCGCGGTGTCAAGACGCCGACCGAGGCGCACCGAGCTGTAGCGCGCCTCGTTCGGGACGGCTACGTGCGCGTGATCGTCACCACGAACTTCGACAGGCTGATTGAGAACGCTTTGCGGGAGCACGGCGTCGAACCGACCGTCGTTGCGTCGGAGGATGCGCTGAGGGGAGCGGAGCCGGCGGCGCACTCGAGTTGCTTCCTAGTCAAGCTCCACGGGGACTACAAGGATCCGCGTATCAGAAACACCGACCCCGAGTTATCGGAGTACCCGGAGGCATACGACGCGTTCCTGGACCGGGTGTTGGACGAATACGGTCTAGTGGTGTGCGGCTGGTCAGGTGAGTGGGATGCGGCGCTCCGGAACGCGGTTCTGCGCGCTCCATCGCGAAGATATCCGACCTACTGGGCTGCACGGGGCGAACCGGGCGGGGCTGCTGCCGCACTCATTGCGCACCGTCGGGCCTCGGTCGTCCCTATTTCGGACGCCGACAGTTTCTTCGGGGATCTCGCCAATCGGTTGGAAGTGGTGGCGCGCAGCCATCGGCAAAGCCCTCAGAACGTTGAAATGCTGCTCGGCACGGTGAAGCAGTTGTTGGCGGAACCCGAACGAAACCGCATTGCGCTCGAGGACCTGCTCTCGTCGGAAATGCGAAAGCTGCTCGACAACGAAACCATCGCTTCGATGCCGTTGCACGGCGACGTGACGCGGGATGAGTTTCAGCGGCGGGTGGCAGTTTACGAGGCGGCCACAGAACCTCTCGCGAGAGTGCTCGCTGTTCTTGGGCGTTGGGGGTCGGACACGGAGTTCGACAGCGTCCTCAACGCGATTCTGGCGGTGTTTCGGTCTGCCAACGAACAGCAGGGCGGCATGAGTCTATGGCTGGAGTTGCGCGAGTACCCAAGCGTTCTCCTCGCGACCGCGTATGGGCTTTCTCTCGTACAGGCTCGGCGGTGGGGTGTTTTGCACAGGCTGTTCGACCACCGCATTGAGAGGTACCAGTCACCCGAACCTGAACGACTTGTCGAGGTTCTTTACGCAGGTTGGTGGGGCGCATCCGATCACTGGAAACTCCTTGAAGGCATGGAGAACAACTGGCTGGCACTTTCGAACCATCTGGCGGAGCTGTACTCCGAGTGGGGTGGCGGGACGATGGGTTTGCTGCCTGACTTCGACAGGCTATACGACACATGGGAGGTAGTCGCGACGCTTGAATTCATGGGCAGGTATACGCAGGCCGAACTTGGTACGGGTGAACGACCGTTCTTTCCGTTGGGTCGGTTTTCTTCGGGCCGGCGGCGCGACGTGTTGCCGCGGGTACTGACAGGTGCGTTGGTATCAGACCTGCTGGAGGCTGGATTCTCAGACGGGAGTCGGGAGAGGTTGGTGCTCGCTGCTCGCAAGATGGGGGAACAAAGGCACTGGTAGCGAGGGAGTACCCAGGTTGCAGGTGTGAGGCGGATGCCGTTCCGCTCCCGGCATCAGCGTAAGTCTCGGCGGTGGAGAACGTAGGATCGGGCTATGCTGCGCGGCGAGATCGCTTATAGCGCGTTTTGGGGCGTTTCACTCTCCCTCGATTCGCGGTCTCGCCGGTGAGCACAAGCCGTGACTGGATACGGCGCCTGTCACTACCCAATGATGACCGCTGGGCGGGAAGGTAGCGGCGTGCGTGAGAGGGGTAGTGACAGGCGGCAGAAGCGGTGTTTGGGCCTTGAGCAGCAATGGCTTGGCCAATCGGCTGGTAAGTGACGCCTTCGTGCCGAAGTGGTACGGTGCCGTCCGTTTCGTACTGCGTAGGCAGTGTGGTTGGCTCAGGCCGACATTGACGCCGAATTGCGGACCACGTGCCGCAGCGCGGTAATCGCGCTGTTCGGGCGGACACCCGGGGGAGGTACGCCGGGCTACGTCGCATCGCGACGGGGTTTGATCCAATCGACACGGCCAGACGGCCGCCGTGCGGGCTCTTCGAGGCCGTGGGCAGCTGGGCGATGGCTCGGTGAATGGAGCCGGTCTGGACCGTGGCGCGACGCGAAGAACCGGAGGCTTGGGCCGAACGCCCTTACCATGCCGGGAAGCAGACCCGGCGACTGGGGAACGTGCGTCGCGCGGAAAACCGGGCTGGCGGCCACTGCCGGAAACGGCACGCCGCAGCCGCCGCGTTGGACGGCAGCGCCAAGTGCGTCGAGGGCAATATTGCAGTGTCGCTGCGGATTCGTAATGTCTCGGTTTCGAGGCGACGGATCGCCCATCACAACTGAGTTCCCCGACGCTCGCCCCGC
>VXPS01000380.1 GCA_009839425.1 Chloroflexota bacterium | reverse complement strand
GCGCTGGATGCGCCAAGCACCAGCGCCCAGCCGTCCAGTTGGGGGTGCGGTTCTGCCATCAGGTCTCTCCGCGCGTCGAACTGCCGGCATCCTAACCCGCGTTGCGAGTTGACGCGGCGCGCGCGCCTGCGCAGATTCGACACATGTCCCCGCATCGCATTGGGATCGTGGGCTGCGGCCGCAGGGGCCGCGCCTTTGCCGCCGCGGTGGCGTCCCTCGAAACCGCCGACCTGGTGCTTTGCGTGGACGACGATCCGGCAGCGGCCCACGCGTGCGCCAGCGCGTTCGGCGGGACCGTGGCTCAGAGCTGGACCGACGAGGCCCTCGATACGCTCATCATGGCGGGTCCCCGCCTGGATGCCGCCAGCCTCGCGGCCGCCGTGCGGAACGGCCTACAGGTGTTGGCCGACGCGCCGCTGGCCCGAGGCATCGTGGACGCGCGACGTGCGGTCCGTGCCGTTCAGGGCGCGCAGGGCAAGGTTGGCATGGGATTCGACTGGCGCTTCGAGCCGCTGGTGCGACTGCTGCGCGCCCTGACGCCTCGGCCCCTGTTTGCCCACATCTCCATGGCCGTCGATCCCGGTCCGCCTGAGGCTCCGGAGTCTGTTCGGGAGACCATGTGGACGACACCCCATCACGCGCTGGACTTGTTGATGTACCTATTCGACGGTCCGCCGGCGGAAATTGTGGCCGACGGCGGTCCGCTGCCCGAGCGGCGGGGTGAAACCGCAACGTCCAGCGTTCCGCCTCGTGCGGACGCGCTGGTTGCCGACCTCTATCTCGACCGCGAACGCCACGCCGCGCTCACGGTTGGCGGTGGCGATGCGGACCCTGAGCTCGGCCCCGTTGTGCTGGACCTGACGGACGGCGCAACCCGCGTCCGGGTCTGGTCGAACTGGACCGTCGCGGAAATCCTGCCGCTTGATGGCCGCTTCCCAGACGCGCCGCCGCTGCCCGGTGTGCGGATGGAGCGCGAAGGTCGGGCTCTCCTAGCGCAGGTTGAGCCGGACGGCCAGGCGCTTCGTAGCCTTGCGCAGGCCTTCATTGCCTCTGAACCGGCCGACGATCGGCTGGCTGACGTGGCCGACGGTGCCCGGGCCGTCGTACTTACGCGTGCCGTGCTGGCCGCCGCCGCGTCGGGTCGCACCCAGACCTTTGGCGCCGCCTGACGTGGGCCGGCTGGGCGTTTACGGCGGCACGTTCGACCCGGTGCATCGCGGGCATCTGGCCGTCGCCCGCAGCGTGCGCGAGGCGTTCGACCTGGACTGTGTGCTCTTCATTCCGGCGCGCCAGTCGCCGCTGCGGGCCCCGCCGCGGGCCTCGGCGAACGACCGGTTGGCAATGGTCCGCCGCGCCATCGAGGGCGTTCCGGGCCTTGAGGTCTCGGCCATTGATGCCGAGCGCCCCGGGCCGTCATACATGATCGACACGCTGCAAAGTCTGGCTTCTCAGCGTCCCGCGGCCGAACTCTTCCTGATCCTTGGCGCCGATGCCCTGGATGAACTTCCAGCCTGGCGCCAGGCTGAACGGATTCTGGCGGCGGCGCGGATCATCGCCGTACCGCGGCCCGGACACAACACCGAAATTCCCAACGAGGTGCTGGCCTTGCATCCGAACGCCGACCGGCGGATCCACGTCCACCCCATGCCCCCGGTGGACATCTCGGCCTCACGGATCAGGGCCCAATGCGCGCGGAGGCGACCTGTCGACGCCTGGGTGCCGCGGGCGGTGGCCGAATACATCGCCGCTCACGGCCTGTACGCCGGCGACGGGACCGAGCCGCCGGGGGCGATATGATTCAGCCGCCTGCAATCATTCCGGTTTGCTTCTGAGCCCGATTGAACTCGCGCGCCACATCGTGGATGCGGTGGCCGCGCGCGGGGCGGCGGATACCTTGCTGCTGGACATCCGCGGCCTGAGCGTCCTGGCGGACTACTTCGTGGTCACCACTGTGTCCAGCACGCCCCAGATGCGCGCCGTGCGCGACCTGCTGGACCGCGACTTGAAAGGCGTGGCGGGACGGCGACCGATGCTCGAAGGCGAGGCGGCGGACGCCTGGGTGCTGGCCGACTTTGGCGACGTGGTTGTTCACGTCTTCTCCGAAGAAGGCCGAACGTACTATCAATTGGAAGAGTTCTGGACGGAAGCGCCCGTCGTGCTGCGGATTCAGTAGGGTCGGCGATGCGTGGATTCAAGATGCTCATGCTGGGCGTGGGGCTTGCCTTTCCCGCCGGATTCGCGGCCGGTCTCGCGACGGCCTACGTCCTTACCTCGGAGCAGACCGCCAACTTCCGACGCGAGGTCGCCCGCAAGGTCTTTGGCGTCGAACCCGGCGTCGACTTCGAGTCGCTTCACCAGTAAGCGCGGGCTGGGTCCGGCCTGGAAGTGACAGCGGGCGCCGCCTAGCTGCGAAGCGTCGCAATCGTTACGCCGTCGCCGCCTTCATTCAGCGGTGCGGGCGCGTGCCGCCGAACCGCGGCGTGCCCGCTCAGCACTTCGGTCACCACAGCCCGGAGGGCGCCGGTGCCCTTGCCGTGGATGATGCGCAGCGTGGCGGCGCCTTGACGCAGCGCCTCGTCCAGGCTTCGCTCCGCGACGTCAGCCGCCTCGTCGGCCCGCATCCCGCGAATGTCGATTTCCTGCGTCCCGCCGCCGCCCGCTGCCCTGGGACGACGTCGCGGTGGGCGTGGCGACGCCGGGAACACTCGATGCAGTCGTGCGCGGTCGAACGTAGCGCGCGCGCTGCCGATGGCGACCTCCACGGACTGATTCGTAATCCCCAACACCTGAGCGCGGCCGGTGAACCCGTCGGCCTCAACCTCGTCGCCCACGCGCACTTCAAGCGGGCCACGCTCGGTGGGTTGGTTCGGCGGCGGCGATCCAGGCGCCAGCCGTTGTTCCGTTGCGTCAAAGCTTGCACGCGCCGCACGCCGGGCGTCGGGACGACCTGACCGGGCGGCGCGCCTGGCTTGCTGGAGAGCCTGGCGCGCGTCACGCAGTAGCTCGCGGGCCTCACGCCGCGCGTCACGCAGCAGTGTGTCTCGGTCGCGCTCCAGTTCGTCGATCTGCTCGTCAAGCTCCCGTCGCGATCGTTCGGCGGCGCTGCGCGCCTGTGCGCTGGCCGTGCGTTCCCGTTCCGCGGCCGCCAGCTCGTGTTGCGCGTCCGCGATGGCTTGTTCCAGGGCCAGCGCCCCCGTCGACATGCGCGTTCGAGCGTTGTTGACAATGGCGGCGTCAAGGCCCAGGCGGTCCGCGATGTCCAGAGCGTTGCTGGATCCCGGAATCCCCAGGCGCAAGCGGTACGTCGGCCGCAGGGTGGCGTGGTCGAACTCCACGCTGGCGTTCCGGGTCGCCGGATGCGATGCGGCAAAGGCCTTGAGCGCCGGGTGATGTGTGGTGGCCACCACGGTTGCGCCTCGGTGCAGTAACTCGGCAATGACCGCCTGGCCAAGAGCCGCGCCTTCGTCAGGGTCGGTGCCCGCGCCAATCTCGTCCGCCAGCGCCAGCGCGCCCGGCCCGGCCGCTTCGACCATGGCCCGGAGGTTGCGGACGTGCGAGGCGAACGTGCTGAGGCTGTGTTCGATGCTCTGTGCGTCGCCGATATCCGCCACCACCCGCTCGAAGACAGCCACCCGCGATCCGGGTTTAGCGGGGACATGCAGTCCGCAGGCCGCCATCAGGTGCAGCAGGCCAACCGTCTTGAGTGCCACGGTCTTGCCACCCGTATTGGCGCCCGTAATCACCAGCGCCCGCGCCTGCGCGCCGTCCAGATGCACGTCGATGGGCACGGGCGTTTCCAGCAGGGGATGCCGCGCCGCTAGCAAATCGAACGAGGTGTCGTCGCTTACCTCGGGCGAAAAGGCCTGCGTGGCGTCGGCATAGCGCGCCACCGCCAGAGTCCGATCCAGGTCCGCCAGCGCCTGCACGGCGGCGGTGAGGGCCTGCCGCTCCGCGCCCACCGCGGCGGAGAGTTCCAGCAGGATGCGCTCGACTTCGCGTCGCTCGGCCACTTCCAGCGAGCGAATCTCGTTGCCCGCCTCGATGGCCGCCAGGGGCTCCATGAAAACAGTGGCGCCGCTGGCCGAGACGTCGTGTACCACCCCTGGAAAATCCCGCTGCCGTTCGCGCCGAACGGGAACCGTCAACCGGCCGCGGCGCTCCGTGACCAGGCGTTCCCGCAAGATGTCCGTGGAGACCTGCTGGATCATGCGTTCCAGCAGACGCGTCAGGCGTCCGCGGGCCCGCGCCAGCATTCGACGCAGACGCGCCAACTCCTCCGACGCTTCATCTCGAACCTCGGCGTCCTCATCGATGGCCGCCGCAATCCGACCCTCCAGGTTCGGCGGATCGCTGGCGGCCTCCACCAGCGTCCAGAGCGCGGGCAGCTCGGTCGCCTGTCGCCCCACGGCCGCCACGGCCAGGCGGGTGGCGCGCAGGTGGTCGTGCACGTCCAGCAGATCGGCGGGGTCCAGGCGCGCTCCGCGCGCGGCCCGCTCCGCCCGATCGCGAACGTCCCGCGCGCCGCCCACGGTGAACGACGGACTGATCTCGAGGAACTGGCGGCCCTGCGTCGTCAATTCCAGCCGGGCGCGCACCGTCAGGAGGTCGCGTGCCGGTCCCAGCGCCAGGACCTCGGCGTGCGCGGCCGAGAACGAGGCGAACCGGGCGACACGCTGCAATACCGCCGGCAGCTCCAGCAAGTCGCGGGTCTGGGCGTCGGCGACGGTTATGGAAGGGTCAACGCCCTCCGCCGCCGTCGGCTGATGGGATGGCTCGGTCACAGCAGCCAACTTAGCCATACTTCTGCAGTCTGCAACGTCAACGTGCCTCGTCAGATCGCGAACCGGTCTGATTCAGCGGGCAAACGCTCGCTAGAGGCCCCTTGGCTTTGAAGCGAGCCTGCGCGTCTAGTCGTACAGCCGAAACGGCGGGTAGCGGTCGGTCAGGCTCAGGAAATAGGCGTTCACCCGCAGATTCCAACGAAGGACCCCAACCTGAAAGTCATAGAGGCCACGCGGGTAGTAGCCGACGATCAGGATTGCAATCCAGCCAATCAGCGTCGCGAAATAGGCGACGAATCCAAGAACCGTCAACACCAGAATGTGCGGAAGGATCAGCAGGATCTTGAAGACGGTGAGCAACCCCGCCAGCGCCAGCAGGCGCGAGCTTTGCTCGGGATACTCCGTTACAACATCAGCCGGATATTCGTCCACCGTCGCACCTCAGCTCCGAGCGAGCGTCCTCGCTGACGGAGGAGTCTACAGAGCCGCCGGCTCGGGGATGTCGGCCTGCGGAGCGCCCCTGCGGTCAGCCGCTCGACTGAACCGGCCGGCCTCCGGCGCAGACTCCGCGTGAGCGCTCCCGCCTAATTCCGCCGCGCGTCCAGTTTCTCTTGCAGCCGGCGCAGCGCCTGCTCGATCCGCAGGTCCAGCAGCTCGCTCTCAAGGGCCAGAAGGTCGGCAAGTGAGTCGGCCTCCAAGAGTCGCTGGGCGCTGCCCGGGCCGGTAGGAACGCCGGCCGCGATGAGATGGGCCAGTTGCAACGGATCCGTCGGAAGTTCGAACTCCGGCATGTAGCCCGCCTGGATCTCGATCATCAGGGTCACCAGGCGCTCGAACCGCTCGCGGACTCCCTCCGCGCCCTGCAAGGTTGCCTCGGTGTCGTCGGTCTGCATGGGCGTCAGGTCCACCTCGCCGACCACGTGCGGTTCCTCGGCGACGATGCGCTCGATTCGGAACCGCGTTTCGCCAACCGCCAGCAAATTGAAGCGCCCGTCCGGCAGGTACTCCACCTTCTCGACACGCGCCGTCGTACCGATCTTGTACGGGATGGCGGCCGGACCGACCTCCTCGCCCTCGGCGATCAGCACGACCCCGAACACGCTCTCGGTCTCGATGCAGCGTCCCAGCATCGCCCGGTAGCGCGGCTCAAAGATGTGCAGGGGCAGGCGCATGCCGGGGAACAGGACGGTATTGAGTGGAAACAGGTCCAGACGCATGGCGCAGTCTAGGCGGCTCTTGGCTAAGCACGCCTCAGCCGGCTCGCAAATCCCCGAGCCTGCACACGCTTCGTACACCGCACGTCGGCCGTAGTGTTTGCCACATAGCACCAGCAGGGCGTACTGCTAGAGTGAGTCGCCCAAGCCAAGAGAACCCACCGGACAGCCGCCCGAGGGCGCGCGGAGGCTTCCCGGCCGACATGAGCGACATCGCCATCCAGACCTGGGGCCTGACGAAACATTACGGCGACGTTGAGGCTCTTACCGACCTGAACCTGGAAGTCCGCTCGGGCGAGATCTTCGGCTACCTCGGACCCAACGGCGCCGGGAAGACCACCACCATCCGACTGCTCATGGGGCTGATGCGGCCGACGCGCGGACGCGCCGAAGTCCTGGGGCTCGACGTGCACCGCGACGGCCCCACCGCCCGCAATTCGATGAGCTTCCTGCCCAGCGATAGCAGCCTCTACACCTTCATGAAAGTGGGCCAGTACCTGGAGGCCTTCGGCAATCTGACGAACGCACCGCGCAAGCGGCGCGACGAGTTGACCGAACGGTTGGAACTGGACACCTCCCGCAAGATCGGCGACCTCTCGATGGGCAACCGTCAGAAGGTCGTGGTGGTGCGGGCGCTGCAGGAAGACGTTCCGGTCTACGTCGTCGACGAGCCGACCCGCGGCCTGGACCCGCTGGTGCAGCAGGAGTTCGGCAAGATCATCAGCGAGCTGCGCGACGAGGGCCGCACCGTCCTGCTCTCCACCCACGTGCTCTCCGAGGCCGAAGCTCTCTGCGACCGCGTCGGCATCCTGCGCCTGGGGCGGCTGGTTCAAGTCGACACCGTCGCCGATCTCAGCGTCGCTCGCATGCGGCGCGTCACCGTCACGTTTGACGGCGAGGCGCCCGCCGATCTGACCATTCCGGGAGTTAGCGACATCAGCATCGAAGACGGCACGGCGCGCTTCGAAGTCAGCGGCTCGATCGATCCCGTCATCAAGGCGCTGGCGCGATACACGGTGGTTGACCTGGAGACCGACGAGCCCAGCTTCGAGGAATCGTTCCTGCAGCACTACGAGAGCGAGGGTGGCGCATGAGCCTCAGCGTCATCCGCCTGACCCTGCGCACGCGTCGGTTGGCGATCTTCTGGTTTGATTTCGGGATCCTGGCCCTCGGATTGCTCATCATGGGCCTGTGGCCGTTGTTTGCCGAGAATTGGGACGACCTGACCCAGGCCATGGGCGGGAGCGAGGTCTTTGGCGGGACCCAGGTTGAGGGGGCGTCGGCCCAGCAGAACACGTTCTACAGCTATTTCAGTTCGCAGTACACCAGCACGCTCATGCTGGTGCTGGCCTATTTCGGTGTCTGGTTCGGGGCCGGGCTGATTACCCGTGACTTTGGAACCGGCACTCTGGACGTGTTGCTGGCCGCGCCGATGAGCCGCACGCGCTTCCTGCTGTCGCGCATTGCTGCTCTGCTGGTCCTCACCACCGTGGTTGTCGCTGCGTCATACGTCGCAATCCTGGTCGGCGCCGCCATCTGGGCCAGGGAGGTCGACCTGGGCGCGCTCGAATTACTGGTGGTCCACCTGCAGATGCTGGTCTTTACGCTGGCGGTGGCCGGCGGCGGACTGCTGCTGGCGACGCTGATCCTGCAGCCCGGCCGAACCTACGGTCTGGCCGCCGGCATCATCGTGATCATGTTTGTGCTACTGATCGTGGCGGACATTGCCTCCAACCTGGAATGGCTGGAGAAGATCAGCATCTTCGGCTACTGGAACCCGGTGGACCAGCTGGGGCCCGGCGACTTCATCTGGCGCGACACGCTGGTGTTGGGCGTCACCGCGCTGGTTACGTCGGCCATCGCGCTTGTGATCTTCCGGCGTCGCGATATCGTCGCCTGAGTTAAGGCTGCCGCAGACCCGCGGCGTTGCGATACTCAGGTTGGCGTCACCCGTCCGAAAACCCACGAAAGTCCCGCCGTGCCGCGTCCCGAGGGGTCAGAAACGCTCGGGCTCGGAGACCCAGCGCCGCGATTCACCCTGCCGCTGGCGTCGGATCCCGAGCAACTCTGCGATATTCCGGCCCGCCGCCAGTGGCAACTGCTGATCTTCCTCCGCCATACCTGGTGACCCAACTGCCGGAGGTATCTGGCGCAGCTCGCGGGCGAGCTGGAGGAATGGGAACGGCGCAAGGTCGCCATCACGGGCGTCTACGGCCAGGGGCCGGAAGGCGTGCGGCGTTTCGCGCGGGGGCTGTCGCTCCCCTTCCCGCTATTGGCCGATCCCGATCGATCCGCCATCCGCCGCTATGGCGTCTTCGTCCGTCTCAACTTCGAGTCCTGGAACATCGCCCGTCCCAGCGTGTTCCTGGTCGATCCCACGGGCCGTATCCGCTTCATCAGCGTCGGCGCCCACCAACGTGACTGGCCGGATTCCGGCGAGCTTTTTGCCATCATCGATAACGCCGCCTACACCTAGATGCGGCGTTGGCCGACCGATCGCGCGTAGTCCTTAAGGCCGATTCGACGGGTGAGAATTACGCCGTTCGGGCGATGGCGCGCAGCGCGTCGCAGCCTACAGTGAGCCGCGTGAACGACCCAGCAGGAGCGCCCGATGTCCAACTTGCTCAGGCGACCGACGCCATGACCGACGTTGTGATCCAAACCAACGCGCTGACCAAGCGTTACGGCCGCGTGCTGGCCGTGGACCGGCTTTCGTTGGAGGTCCCGCGCGGCCATGTGTTCGGCCTGCTCGGCCCCAACGGCGCGGGCAAAACCACCGTGATGGGCATGTTGCTGGGGTTGGTTCGACCAACGTCCGGCAGCTTCAGCCTGCTGGGGACGGACGGAACCGGCCGCGACGCCCTGCGCCGCATCGGCGCCATTGTCGAAACGCCGGCCTTTTATCCGTATCTGTCCGGCCGCCGGAATCTCGCGTACTTCCAGGGCGTCATGGGTCGCAACGACCCCCGCGAACTGGACCGGCTGCTGGACCTCGTGGGCCTGGCCGGACGCGCGAACGACGCCTTCAAGACCTATTCGCTCGGCATGAAGCAACGCCTGGGCCTGGCCTACGCGCTGCTGGGCGACCCCGAACTGCTGCTGCTGGACGAGCCGACCAACGGCATGGATCCCGCCGGCATGGCCGAGGTCCGCGACCTCATCCGCGATCTCGGCTCCGAGGGCCGCACCATCCTGCTCTCCAGCCATCTGCTCAACGAGGTCGAGCAGGTGTGCGACAGCGTGGCCATCATTGCGAAGGGCCGCTTGGTCGTGCAGGGCGACGTGGCCGACCTGCTGCGGCCGCAGGAGCAGGTGCGGCTGCGCACAACCGACGATGCCAAGGCCCTCACCATCCTCACGGCCGCGGACGAGATCGAGGCTGCCCGCGCCGAGGACGATGCGCTGGTGGTCACGATCGCGCACGAGCGCTCGTCCGAGTTGACCGCCCTGCTCAGCAAATCCGAGGTCTACGTCACCGAGATCGCGCCGCTCCAGGTCTCGCTGGAGCAGTACTTCCTGGACGTCACCGGCGAGAACGGAGAACGGTCCGAATGACCAGCCAGGTTTTGTCCCTTACTCGCTGGGAATGGTTCAAGCTCCGCCACCGGCGGCTGCCCTGGATTCTGCTGGGAATCACCGCGCTGCTGGTACAAGTCAACTTCTGGGTCAGCTACGCCCTCTTTCGGGGCGGCAACGTGGCGATGGGCGACGGTAGCGAGTCAGGCACCGTCACGGTTTCGACCAGCGACCAATTCGTCGAAATGTTTGCCTTTCCGACCAGCCTCGCGAACGGCTTCATCGCCGGGCGCGGATTCGGTGGCATCCTGGTGATGATCCTGGCCGCGTCGCTGATCGGAAGCGAATACGGCTGGGGCGCCCTGCGCACCGTGCTGACCAAGGGCACGGGACGCTGGCCGCTGCTGGCCTCCAAGCTGCTGCTGCTGGCCGGGTTGAGCGTTGGCGCGCTGGTCGTCGCGACCGCCGCGCTGGCCGTCAGCAGCGTGATCGCCCTCGCGACCCTGAACACCGACTGGATCGCGGCCTCCGCCGACTGGTCCGGCCTGGGTATCGGGTTCGGCAAGGCCGTCTACGGCATGCTGCCCTACGTGGCGCTGGCCGTCTTTGCCGCGGTGTTGACGTCGTCTACGGCAGCGGCCATTGGGATATCCCTGGGCTACTGGTTCGCCGAGTCGATTCTGATCGGCGTGCTCATGCAATTCGACTGGTTCGAACGCATCGATGTCTTCATCCTGGGCCAGGCCGTCAGCGGCTGGATGGAAAGCTCGGCCGGTGGCCTGTCGTTCGGCTCGGCCGCGCTGCCGGACGCGTCGCAGTCCTTCCTCGTCTTGGCGGGCTACGTGGTCGTCCTGACGACCGTAGCCTTCTGGCTGTTCCAGCGCCGCGACATCGCCGGCGCAAGGGGCGAGTAGCGGCCCATGCCGGATGCCATGCGCCGTCGAACATGCCCGGACTGGCGCGTCCTCGACGCCACCGGCGAGAATCGAGAACGCCCCGAATGACCACCCAGGTTCTCTCGCTCACCCGCTGGGAGTGGTACAAGCTCCGCCGCCGCTGGATGCCCTGGATTCTGCTGGCGATCATCGCGGCCCTGCCGCAACTGTCGCTCTGGGGCAGCGTCTCCGGATCCTTTGGATCCGAGACCGAGCAGGCCGTCCGCGGCGCCGACGGTACGCGCTTGCTGTTTCCCAACAGTGTGGTCGGCGGCCTGCTGGTCGCCCAGGTGTACGGGATCGTCCTCATCATGATCCTGGCCGCGTCTCTCTTGGGCACTGACTACGGCTGGGGGACCCTGCGGACCGTTCTGAGCCGCGGAACGGGACGCTGGCCGTTTCTTGCGTCCAAGCTCCTGCTGCTGGCCCTACTCGGCGCTGCCGGACTCTTCGTTGGGGCCGCCGCGTGGGCTGTCGGCGGCGCGATCGCGATGGTCACCCTGGGCGACGGGACCTGGCTGGCCGAATCCGCCGACTGGATCGAAGTCGTGAAGTGGTCCGGCAAGGCCGCCTTTGGGCTGTTTCCCTACATCGCGCTAGCCGCGTGCGTGGCGGTGCTGACCTCATCGTCCGGCGCGGCCATCGGGATTGCCCTGAGCTACTACATGGTCGAATCGATCCTGGTCGGCGTCCTCTTCAACTTCGACTGGTTCGAGCGAGTTGCCGAGTTCCTCATCGGACCCGCCGGCTACGGGTGGATGGGGCTTCCCGGCGGCATGACGTTCTCCTATCCGGCCGAGTTGCCGGACGCCGCCCAGTCCTTCGTCGTGCTGCTGGGCTACGTCCTCGTCCTGGGCGGCGCGGCATTCTGGCTGTTCCAGCGCCGCGACATCGCTGGCGCCAGGGGCGAGTAGCGGCCCATGCAAGACAATACGCCCGGCACATCCGTGCCCCCGACCTTCCAGACTCCTCTGGTGAGAAATGGGAGTGGCTCAAATGATCGCTGAAACCCTATCGCTCACTCGCTGGGAGTGGTTCAAGCTCCGTCGCCGGCGCCTGCCCTGGATCCTGCTGTTTGTCAGCGTGCTGCTGTTGCAGATCACGTTCTGGAGCGCCTATGCCCTGTTTCGCGTCGGCGATGAAGTGGCGCTGGGCGACGGCGGCGCCGCCAGCGTCAGTGGAGCCTTCCTGGAACTCCTGGCCTTTCCAAACAACGCGGTGATCGGGCTCGCGATCTCACACGGATTCACAATCATCCTCATCATGATCCTGGCGGCCTCGCTCACCGGCACCGAATACGGCTGGGGCACGGTGCGCACGGTGCTGACACGCGGCGCCGGCCGCTGGCAATTGCTGGCGTCCAAGCTCCTGCTCGTGGCACTCCTGGGCGTTGGCGCGCTGATCGTCGGGGCGCTCAGCATGGCGCTGAGCAGCTTCATCGCCTCGTTGACCCTGGAAGGCGGCAACTGGCTGGCCGAGTCGGCGGAGTGGGTCGAGGTGGCGCGCACGTTCGGCAAAGCCATCTTTGGGTTGCTGCCCTACGTGGCGCTGGGCTTGTTCTTTGCCGTCCTGACCACGTCCTCCGGCACGGCCATCGGGCTGGCGCTCGGCTACGCCGTGGCCGAGGGCATCGTGATCAGCATCCTGGCCAACTTTGACTGGTTCGAGCGCTTCTCCGGCTACATCCTCGGCCAGGCCGTCGGCGGCTGGCTGGGCACGACGGGTGGCGAGCTCTTTGCCGGAGGCGGCGACGATGGCTTCGGCGACGCCGCGGTCATCGCCGTGCAGCCCGAAGCCCTGCAAGGCTTCCTCGTCTCGCTGGCCTACATCGTGGTCCTCAGCGGCCTCGCCTTCTGGCTCTTCCAACGGCGCGACATCGCGGGCGCGAAGGGCGAGTAGAAGTCCACTTGGGACGATTTGGCCACGCCAACTGCGGTCGGTTAGTTTTCGCCCACCATGGTTGAGTAACAGTAGGGGCCCATTTGTCTGCCGAAGTCTTGGCGCTCACCCGCTGGGAGTGGTTCAAGCTTCGCCGCCGCCGGTTGCCCTGGATTCTGCTGCTGGTCAACGTATTGCTGATGCAGATCACGTTCTGGGCTTCATACGGCTTGTACCGCGCCGGCGACGCGATAACGCTTGGTGTTGATCCCAGCACCGGGATCGTGGGTGCTGTTCCCCCGGAAGTTCTGGCCCTTCCGAACAGCGCGGTTTTCGGCCTCCTGACCTCTCACGGGTTCTTGGCCATGCTCATCATGATCCTTACCGCCCCGGTAACGGCAGCCGGGTACAGATCGGGCACCACGCCCCCCGTGCGAGGAGTCAGCGACGCGCGCTGGCTATTCTTGGCTTCGAAGCTGCTGCTCATCATGCTGTTGGGCGCCGGCGCAACACTCGTTGGGACTCTTTCGGTGACGCTCAGCTCCCAGATCGCGTACGCGGCCTTGGAGGGAGGCCGTGGGCTAGCCGCCAATGCGGCGTGGGGCGAAGTGATCCGCACCTTTGCGAAGGTCGTTTACGGGTTGCTTCCCTGGATCTGCTTGGCGGCATTCTTCGCGGTGCTTACGAAGTCCACTCGCATAGCTATTGGGCTGTCCATCGGCTACGCGGTTGTCGAGAGCATCGTGTTCGAGAGCCTCGCGGGTTTTGAGTGGGCCGAGCGGGTTTCGGGTTTCGTAATGAGCTGGGCAATCGATGACTGGCTGGGAAGCACCGAGGCGCAGCTGGCTTCCATCGGTTTCGGCGACGACTCGTCGCTTGGCACTGCCGCGGCCGCCGCTGCGCAGGCGGACGCCCTCCGCGGCTTCCTAGTCTCGCTGGCCTACATCGTGGTCCTCAGCGGCCTCGCCTTCTGGCTCTTCCAACGGCGCGACATCGCGGGCGCCAAAGGCGAATAGCCGGCCAGCCACTCGAAAAGAGTCTTGACCGTCGCAAAGTCGGCGGCGACACTCGCTGCTTGCAGCAAAGGCGTTGACGGAAACGCGTTTGGCGGGTGGCCCGCCGCAGCGAGCCCGGGACGGTGAGAGCCGGGCGGTCAGGGTCCCGCTGGAACATCCTTCCCGAGCCGCCGGTCGAAAGTCTCCTCGGGCTGGTAGAACCGGACGGCGTTGCGCTCCGTGATCGGCGCAGCGGCATCCGCCTCGCGGCGCGTGCCGGGTGAGCGGCGCGGTCACTTGGGCCGCGCAACGCGGGTGGTACCGCGGGTTGTCTGACCCGTCCCGTTGGGGACGGGTTTTTCTTTGTCTGGAGCGACATGGCAACCGAGGCACTGTTCTACGCCGACAGCTACCTGCGAGATTTCGAAGCCGCGGTCACGGCCGTCAGTCCGGACGGGGTCGCGCTGGACCGCAGCGCCTTCTATCCGCTGGGCGGCGGACAGCCCAGCGACCTGGGTGAACTGCGCGCCCACGGGCAAGTCTGGCCGGTAACGGCCGTGCGTCGCCGGGGCGGCGACATCGTGCACCGGCTGGAAGGCGAGCCGCCCCCGGCCGGATTGGAAGTAACCGGCCACCTGGACTGGGACCTGCGCTATGCCTTCATGCGCCTGCACACCGCCCTGCACGCCCTTTCCGGCGTTGTGTGGACCGGCTGGCAGGCCGACGTGACCGGCAGCCACATCTACGACGACGGCGCGAAGGCCCGCATGGACTTCTCGCTGGAAGGCATTCGCATCAACGACGTGCGCGACCAGATCGAAGAACGCCTGAACGCCGAACTGGCCGCCGCCCGGCCCGTGCGCGCCTACGAGCTGCCCCGCGCCGAGGCCCTGGAACTGCCCGACCTCATCCGCACCCACGTCAACCTCGTCCCGGCCCACATCGCCAACATTCGCATCGTGGAAATCGAGGGCCTGGACCGCCAGGCCGACGGCGGCACCCACGTCGCCAACACCGGCGAGGTCGGCCGCGTCGCCATCATCAACGCCGCCAACAAGGGGCGCATCAACCGGCGCCTCGAAATCGCTCTAACGGACTGACCCCATGAGTGACGACACCTCAAGCCCCACCAGGTCCAAGTCCGCGTTCGAGCCGCTGCCGGACGAACTGGACTTCCCGTCCATGGAACGGCGGATGCTGGATCACTGGGCCGCCGAGGACACCTTCAATCGGCTGCGCGCCAAGAATGCCGACGGACCCCGTTGGTCGTTCTTTGACGGACCCATTACCGCCAACAACCCCATGGGCGTCCACCACGCCTGGGGCCGCACCTACAAGGACGTCTACCAGCGCTATCGCGCCATGCGCGGCTACCACCAGCGCTACCAGAACGGCTTCGACTGCCAGGGGCTCTGGCTGGAGGTGGAGGTCGAGAAGGACCTCGGTTTCAACTCCAAGCGCGACATTGAAGAGTTCGGCCTCGAAGCCTTCGCCGACGCCTGCCGCGAGCGCGTGGAGAAGTTCTCGGGCGTCCAGACCAGCCAGTCCGTCCGGCTGGGCCAGTGGATGGACTGGGACGACTCGTACTTCACGCATTCCGACAACAACATCGAGCACATCTGGCACTTCCTGCGCCGCTGCAACGAGCGAGGCTGGATCGCCGCGGCCCAGCGCGCCATGCCCTGGTGCGCCCGCTGCGGCACCGCCCTCTCCCAGCACGAGCTCATCGACACCTACTCGGAGATCGACCACGACGCCGTCTACGTGCGCCTGCCCATCCACGGTCGCCCGGACACTTGGCTCCTCATCTGGACTACCACGCCCTGGACCCTGGCGGCCAACGTGGCGGCGGCGGTCCATCCAGACCTGACCTACGTCGAGGTCGCGGCGGACGACGGCCGCTACCTGTTGGCCGAAGCCGCGATGTCGGCCGTTTTTGGAGAAGACGTCGAAGTCGTTGCCAGGCACCAGGGCTCGGACCTGCTGGATCTGACCTATGACGGCCCCTTCGACGACCTCCCGGCAGTGCAGGGAATAACCCACCGCGTCATTCCATGGACGGACGTCGGCGCCGACGAGGGCACCGGGGTTGTGCACATCGCGCCGGGAGCCGGTGAGGAGGACTTCCTCCTCGGCCAGGAACTTAGTCTCGAAGTCCTGGTGCCCATCGACGAAAACGGTGCCTACACCGCCGGCTACGACTGGCTGACCGGCCGCGACGCCCGCGAGGTGGCCGACGACGTGGTTGCCGACCTGCGCCAACGCGGCCTGCTCTATCGCCACCACACCTACACCCACCGCTACCCGCACTGCTGGCGCTGCCACGAAGAGTTGGTCTTCCGCGTCGACGACGAGTGGTTCATTCGCGCCGACGAAGTCCGCCAGCCCATGCTCGATGCCGCGGCCACCGTCAACTGGACGCCCGAGTATGCCGGCGCCCGCATGGCCGACTGGCTGCGCAACATGGGCGACTGGAACATCTCCCGCCGCCGCTACTGGGGCCTGCCCCTGCCCTTCTACCCCTGCAAGTCCTGCGGGCACCTGACCGTGGTCGGTTCGAGGGCCCACCTCGAAGAGCTGGCCATCGAGGGCATGGACCAGCTGCGCGAGCTGCACCGCCCCTGGATCGACCGCGTGACCATCCGCTGCGAGTCATGCGAGGCGCCCACCAAGCGCATCGACGCGGTCGGCGACGCCTGGCTGGACGCCGGCATCGTGCCCTTCTCGACCCTGGGCTACCTGCATAACAGCGAGGAGTTCGAGAACTGGTATCCGGCCGACTTCATCACCGAGATGCGCGAGCAGATCCGGCTCTGGTTCTACTCCATGCTCTTCATGAGCGTCACCATCCAGAACCAGTCGCCCTACCAGTCCGTCTTCGTTTACGAAAAGCTCAACGACGAAACCGGCCGCGCGATGCACAAGAGCTGGGGCAACGCCATCGACTTCGGCGAAGCCGCGGAGCGCATGGGCGCGGACGTGATGCGCTGGCTGTACGCGGGGCACAACCCGCTCTACAACATCAACTTCGGCTACGGCCCGGCCACCGAGGTCAAGCGCCGCATGCTCACGCTCTGGAACGTCTACTCGTTCTTCGTGACCTACGCGCGCCTGGACGGCTTCGACCCCACCGCCCCGTGCATCCCCGTGGCCGAGCGGCCCGACCTGGATCGCTGGGCGCTCTCACGCCTGCAGGGGCTGATCGACACCATGACCGCTTCGCTGGACGACTATCTGGTCCACCGCGGCGTGCAGGCCGCCCAGGAGTTCATCGAGGAACTGTCCAACTGGTACGTGCGCCGCGGGCGCCGACGCTACTGGAAGTCGGACTCCGACGACGACAAGCAGGCCGCCTACCAGACCCTGTACGAACTCCTCACCAGCATGGTCCGCCTGCTGGCCCCAGTGATGCCCTTCTGGACCGACGACATCTACCAGAACCTCGTCCGCCGCGCCGACCCCGACGCGCCGAGCAGCGTCCACCTCACCGAATGGCCCGAAGCCGACGACGCACTGCGCGACCCCGCTTTGGACGCGGCCATGGCGCTGGCCCAGCAGGTCGTACGCGTTGGTCGCGCCGCCCGCAACAGCGCCAACGTCAAGCTCCGCCAACCGCTGCGCTCAGCGCTGATCCGCGTCGCTGACGATGCCGATTGGGACGCCGTGTTGGCGTTGCAGACCCACGTCCTCGACGAGCTAAACGTCAAGGAACTCCGGCGCATGACCTCAGAGCACGAACTGGTGGACTACCAGGTCCGCCCGAACTACCGCGCCCTCGGCCCGCGCTTCGGCCGCCAGGTCCGCCAGGTCGCCGAAGCGCTTGCCGCGCTGGACGCGCCGGCGGCCGTCCGCGAGTTGGACGAACTCGGTTCGCTCCATATCGAGGTCGAAGGCGTAACCGAGACACTCGAACCCGGCGACCTGGATGTCCGCCGCACGCCCAAAGAAGGCTTCGGCGTCGCCGAACAGGACGGCGTCATCGTCGCCATTGCCACCGACATCGACGACGAACTGGCCCACGAAGGCCTCGCCCGCGAACTCGTCCACGCCACCCAGGGCCTCCGCCGCGACGCCGGCCTCGAGGTCTCCGACCGGATCCACCTCTGGCTCGACGGCCCGGCCACCCTGCGCGAAACCCTGGCCGCGCACGAGACCGAAATCGCCGCCGAGGTCTTGGCCGTGCAGGTCAACGAAGGCACGCCACCGGAGGGCACCGCGGCGTCCGCTCCAACCCTGAACGGCACTCCCGTATCGGTGCGTCTGACCCGAAGCTGAGTTCGAACCGACTGTCGCTCCCAGATAGCTGACGTTCCGGCGACCTAACCGGCGAATCGGTCCACGGCAACCGCGATAGCAACCGCTGTGGTCACCGAGCCCAGCATCAACCCGATCATCCACTTGATCAGGTCGGCCCGCAGGTTGGCGATTTCCGCCTTCATTTCGCCGCGCAAATTGGCGATTTCGGTCATGACTTCAGCACGCTGGTCAGCTAGGTCTTGCTTGGTCGCGTAGTGCGCGAGACTGCGGTCCAATTCCTCGCGCAGTTCGGCGCGGGTCAGTGCCGCAGCACCAAAACTCGGGTCGGCCATGCGGTCGTGGCTGCATTGATCATTAACAAAAAAACCAGCCCACAAAAC
>VXPS01000303.1 GCA_009839425.1 Chloroflexota bacterium | reverse complement strand
CGAGCGCGATCCATTCGGCGCGCCGTCCCTTCCAGCCCAAGGGCTCCAGCGCCCTCGCGCGTTCCTTGAGGTGGGGGATCCCTTCGCCACCCACGGGGCCGAACTGGCGATCCGGTGTACCCATGCCCGAAACGGTGACCAGTCTTGCGCGGGCAAGTCAACCTGTCGGGCTCGGATTCCCATGCTGTCCGACGATGGCCGCTACGATCCGCAGGACGTTCCCCGCCGCTGCCAGCGGCACGACCGGTTGCCCCGGTAAGGTCGGAGCAGCGTCCCGCATGGGGTGTCGATGGTCGGGAACATCGGAGCACGCGGCCGTTTGCCCGATGAGCTGGGAGTTGGGCATCTTTGAGCACTAGGGATCGTGATCGAGCCCGACTTGGAAGGACTATGCGAACGAGAAGCCGCGCAACGGACACGAGCGGAGATCCATCGAACCCTCTCCCCGTTCCGTCTGCATTGAACCGTGCCCGGGAGCTACCGCTGGCTTTGCCGGTTGTCGCCTCTACGCTGTTCCTTGCCGCCCTCGAAGCGTGCGATCCGGGTGGGGTGGCCGAGCCGGAGCCGTCGCTCGAAATCGTGCCGGACTCGGTGACCCTGACGCACATGGGGCAGCGATTCGGGTTCACGGTCCGGGGCGGAGGCGGGACGGGACCAGGCCAAGTGCGGTGGAGCAGCCAGGACACGACGGTGTTCGTGGTGGACGCGAACGGGACGGTGACGGCACGCGGCAACGGAGATTCCTATCTGACGGCCCAGCATGCGGGGAAGACGGCCCGGGCGGTGGTCCATGTGCGCAAGGCCGCCGCCTCGCTGGAAGTCTTCGGGGAGGCGCAGCGGGCAGCCGCGGGGCTACCGCCGGTCGAGCCAGTCGGAGTGCGAGTGTTGGACGCCGGTGACGCGCCGGTGTCCGGGGCGCCGGTGAGGTTCGAGGCAGGCATCGGCAACGGAAGGGTCGAGCCGAGCGAAGTGCTCAGCGACAGCTTTGGGGTTGCTGCGGTCGAGTGGACCCTCGGACCTGAGTCCGGACGGCAGACCCTGGCGGTCTCAGCGGACGGCGCGACCGATGTCGAAATCGGGGCGGTCGCTCTGGAGCCAGACGAGACCGTGGTCGCGGTTCAGGCATGGTCGGGGGGGGACCAGTGGGCATTGGCGGGCCATGCCTTGCCGGAGCCGTTGGTGGTGCGGGTGCTTGACGAGTGGGGGCGGGGAGTCCCTAGCGCGACCGTGCGGTTCGAACCGGAAGCGGGAACCGGTCGTGCGGAGCCGGAAGTGACGGCGACCGACAGCTTGGGGCTGGCGCAGTCAGTCTGGACGCTGGCTTCGGATCTGGGGAAACAACGGGTGGTGGCGAGGGCGGCGAGGGCGGCGAGCGCCGCGGCGGTGACACTTGAAGCGACGGCGGTGTCGGGCGAGGGGGCGTGCAACCGCACTCCGGCGGTGAGCGAGGCCATCGTGCAATCGCTTGAGTATCGCTTCGATCTCGCAGGCTGCGCGGCGGTGTCCGAGGAGCATCTCAGTCTCGTGGACCACCTTTACCTGGCCGAGCGAGGCATCCTGAGACTGCGTCCCGGAGACTTCGCGGGGCTGCCAAACCTGAGGTTCTTGCCGCTTCGCGGAAACCGACTTACGGAGCTTCCCGCCGGGGTCTTTGATGGGCTTCGAAGCATGGAGCAACTGGACCTGAGCGATAATCAACTGACGGTTCTACCCGAGGATGTCTTCGCCGACATGAGGCTAGTCGAGTCGCTCGACCTGGGCCATAACCAACTGAGCGAGCTTCCGCAGGGCGTTTTCTTGGGGCTTACGAAACTCCAAAGGCTGGTCTTGTCCGGCAACCGCCTCACGACTCTTCCGCCCGATGTCTTCGCAGGCTTGCGGCGCTTGGAAGACCTGTTCCTCACGGCCAACCAGTTGAACGAACTGCCGCCCGCCGTGTTCCAAGGCCTACCGGCGCTGAATCTGCTGTGGCTGGGCGTGAATCGCCTGACGACGCTCTCGCCGGATCTCTTCGCGGGTCTCGGCAGCCTGCGGTCCTTGGCGCTCGTCGACAACGGGCTGACAGAACTGCCGCCGGGGGTGTTCCAGCACTTGTCGAGCCTTGGTCAGCTAGGGCTTAGCGGAAACGCCTTGGAGTCGCTTCCGCCGGATGTCTTCAAGGGCTTGGCGCAATTGGAAGTGCTTAGTCTTGACTGGAACTGGGTGACGGCCCTGTCGCCGGGGATCTTCGACGCGACTCCACGACTCCGGTGGCTGTACTTCGCTGGCAACGGGATGAGGCAAGTCCCGAAGGGACTGTTCGACGGGTTGCCGGAGCTCACGAGGCTGGATCTAAGATCGAACGGCATTCGGGAGTTGCCGCCGTACGCCTTCGCGGGATCGCCCGGGCTGAAGGAACTGAGGTTGGAAGGCAACGGCCTTGATTCGCTGCCGCGCGGCCTGTTCGCAGGCCTGTCCGAACTGGAGTACGTGCGCCTGCACCGCAACCCGGGCGCGCCTTTTCCGGTGCATGCTGAATTGGGACGAGCCGACACCCTCGACCTAGTCGCGCCGGGACCTGCGCGGGTGGTGCTGCGGGTGCCGGGTGGCGCGCCCTACCCGTTCCGCATCCCGGTGTCGGTGCAGCGGGGAAAAGGGTCCGCCGGATTCCTCGCAGTGCAAGCAGGCGACACGGTGAGCGATGCGATGGTGGTGAGGGGTGGTGGTGCGGACGATGTCGCGGCACACGTTAGCCTTGGGACCCCGCCGGGCGTAGCAGAGGGATTCGAGGCTCTCCAAGTGGTATCGGGCGAGTCGATGGCGCTGTTCGCGGTGGCGCGCAACAAGACACCGGTCACCCGATCCGCGATCCAGGCACACCGGCTGCAAGCTAACGGGCCAGCGGCGGAGATTGCGCTGGCGGAATACTTCCGTGACCCGGATGGCGACTCGCTGGTGTACGAGGTGAACTTCGGAGACCCGAACGTTGCCCGTGGCCGGATCGACGGCGCGACCTTGTGGCTTGAGCCGGGATCGGAGGATACCACCGAGGTGGCGGTGACCGCGACGGATCCGGACGGGTTGAAGGCCGTGCAGAAGTTCCAAACGTGGGTGGTCCCGGCGCCCGATCCCGACGCTTTCGACATCGAAGTGGTCTTCGGTCCCGGCTTCACGGAGGAAGCGAAGCGAGAGATTCGGCGGGCGGCCGACAGGTGGATGGAGGTGGTGATCGGCGACCTGCCGGATGTGCCCGTCAACGGTCCGCTGCCCGGGTTCTGCGCGAACGGAATCCCGGGGCCGCGCATGGTCGGGGTCGTGGACGACCTCGTGATCGGCATGTACATGCGATTCGGCGTTAGGAACTCGGTTGGATCCGCCAGCCGATGCGCCGTACGGGAAGGATCGGAACTCCCCATCTTCGGGGTAAACTGGTTCTCGGACGTGTATCTGTCGGGCCAATACTCCTACACGTTCTACGAGACGGCGCTGCACGAGATCGGCCACGCGCTGGGCATGGGCTACTGGAAGGATCTGCACCGGGCGGGAGACTCGGATCCACACTTTGCGGGCCAGCGCGCGGTCGCGGCGTTCGACGCGGCAGGCGGCCAGGACTATCCCGGGGGCAAGGTGCCGCTCGAAGACGAGGGTCGCTCCCGGCTGGGGCACTGGCGGAAGCGCGTGATTCCAGGCGATGTCATGGTGTCCGACATCGGCAAGACCTTGGTAACGGCGATCACGGTGCAGGCGCTGGCGGATCTCGGCCACGAAGTGGACGTGAGCAAGGCGGACCCGTACACGCTGCGCGGGCAGGCGCAAGGTGACGTTGGAGGGGATGCGGCGGATGCGGACGAGGACGGCGGAGGTGTCGTGACCGACGACATTATCGAAGGCCCCGTGGTGGTCGTGGACAAGCGCGGCAAGGTGGTGCGGATCATCCCACCCTGAGCGCGGCAGTCGTCTCCCACCAGCCATCCGCTAGCCGAAGAAACCGGTGCAGCGTGGTCTCATAGGGTTTAGCCACGCCCTCGCAGGTGCGGCCCCTTGCGTTCAGGCGCGTTTCCGGTAGCCTACATGGCTTCCAACTCCGGCCATATCGGGCCACGACTCCCCCCGCCCCCCCGTCCAGTGCGCCACAGGCGACCGGGCGGTGGAGCCGCGAGACGTTGCGCGCCACTGGATGAACGTGACGTCCGGTGCGCATCGCCGGAGGACCGAAGTGCGCATCGGCCCCCCACGTCGTTTGCGCGCTCAGGTACGGCTGTAAGTCGTCTGCCGCACGTCGGTTGGACTGCTTGGGCGAGGCGCTCGGTTTGGCGCATCGCGCTCACGGCGACCAAGTCGCCTTCGACCGGCCCGCGCCACGCATTAGGAAGCCTCCGCCGTCTATCCGATGGTTGCGGCGACGGTGTGAATCGCCGGAGGTTCGGAGTGTGAATCGACCCCAGACGTCGTATTCACACTCCGGTGCGGCCATGAGTGCAGACGCTGGGCGTCAGCGAACAATGCTTCGATGCGCTCGCCTCCCGGACGGGGGGCACCGAACGCCGGGCGAAGCCACCTTCCGTTTCTACGCTGTCCGCTTCGCCCAAGTTTCGGTGAGGCGGGCGGTCCAAGCCGCCAATGTGGCCGTGGATCCGCTGACCGGGCATTCGCCTCTGCGGCCCATCTGCTCGGTACGAGCGGCGACCAAGAGGAGGGTGCGGGCGGATGGCGGATCGTTCACGCACGATCAGTCAACAAAGCCGGCCCGCCCCGTCCTCTAGGCTCCAAGGTTCCACTGGGACGCCCTCGCAGGCGTGCGCTCGCGGAGCCGCGCCGGACGATCAGCCGTTGGCTTGGCTGGCGAGCCCTTCGAGAGCCGCCGAGGTCGGGGCCGGGTGCCGTCCGGCAACGTTTTCGCCCAAGCGGAGGCCGAAGGCGAGGTGCCGGCGCAGGGCCTAGGCTCCCTCGGCCATGTTCCCGGCCTTCCGGAAGATCGTGGTCCTTAGAACAGGTTCGGCGGGCGTCCCGGTGTTGTGGCACACGAATCGCAGGCCGGGGTAGCCCATCAACTCGAAGTGGTGGTGCGTCAACAAGCGGATGATGCGCTCGCACCATTGCTCCGCCTCCTTACGGAGTTGGGCGTTCGTTCGGGCTTGCTTTGGAGGCCGGAAGGGGTGAGGCGTGTGAACCACGCTACTCGCCAGAGCATATAGCGATGTGAACTTCTCGCGCGTCAGGTAGTCGCCCGTGAAATCCTCCCATCTGTCGACCGGATCATTCTTGACGAGACGCGTGGGTTTTGGGTAGAAGAAATCCGGATTGACCCTCTCGACCTCTTTGAGGATGTCTTCGGCGTGAGGCTTTTTCTGGAGTCTGGCGGTGATGGACCGCCCGGCGCTTTCGTTCACCGATAACGATGCCGTGGCGATGAGTTCAAGGATCTTGCGGAATTGCAGGTAGACGCTCTCGACCGCGGGCCACTCGAACAGGAGTCTTCCCGGGTCGTCGAGAATGGCGATGGCAACTTGGGTCCGGTACACCGTCTCCTGCATGCGTTCGCGATACATGCGAAGTCGGTCGTCGAGGTCGGCCGTGAGCATTGCCACCGACTCCCGCAATTCCTCGACCGTCTGTTCCAAGTCGTCCAGCCTCCCCGCCAGGTCTGCGGGGTTCCGGCGACCGGAGGGGGCGGCCATCTCCTTTCGCGGCTGATCCATCAACGGCAACTCCGTCTCGGCTCTCTCGACTGTCACTCCTTTGAGCTTGATAGGTCCACCCCTTCCCCGCAAGCGAGATGTTGGTAGGCGGCAACCTGTTCCATGGAGCGCTCCTGCACGCCGCTGCCGGGCACGACAAACGCTCCGGCATGGTCCGGAGCGGCCGCTCACAGGGATACCGATGGTTCCCGGGCACACCGGAGTCTGCTGCCCGTTTGCCCGATGAGCCGGAGGTCGGGCATCTTTGAGCACGAGGGATTGGTGATCGAGGCCCGATTGGGAAGGACAATGCGAACAAGAATCCGCGCAACGGACGCGAGCGGAGATCCATCGGATCCCTTCTCCCTTCCGTCCGCATTGAACCGAGCCCGGGAGCTACCGCTGACTTGGCCGGTTTTCGCCTCCGCGCTGTTCCTCGCGGCGCTGGAGGCGTGCGACCCGGGTGGGGTGGCCGAGCCGGAGCCGTCGCTCGAAATCGTGCCGGACTCCGTGACCCTGACGCACATCGGCGAGCGGTTCGCGTTCACGGTGCGGGGCGGGACCGGATCTGACCAAGTCCGCTGGAGCAGCCGGGACACGACCGTGTTCGTGGTGGACGGGAACGGCTTCGCGACGGCGCGCGGCAACGGCTCGGCTTACGTGCGGGCGGCGGACCTGAAGTCGGCGGACCACGCGGTGGTGCAGGTGCACCAAGTCGCGGATGCTCTGGAGCCGTTCGGCGAGGGGCAGCAGGCGGCCCGCGGACTGTCTCCGCCCGATCCGGTAGGGGTGCGGGTGCTTGACGCCGGTGGCGCGCCGGTATCCGGGGTGGCGGTGCGGTTCGAGGCTGGCGTGGGGGGTGGCAGGGTCGAGCCCGGACTGGTGCACAGCGACAACGCGGGGCTGGCGGTGACCGAGTGGACGCTGGGGCCGGTGCCGGGAAGGCAGACGCTGGCGGTCTCGGCGGAGGGCGTGGCCGAGATCGAGATCGTGGCGACGGCGCTGGAGCCGGATGAGGCGGTGGCCTCGTTCGATGTGCGGGCGGGCGAGGACCAGTGGGCATGGAGCGGTCGCGCCTTGGCGGAGCCGGTCGTGGTGCTGGCGATGGACGAGGACGGACGGCCCGTTCCCGGCGCGACGGTTCGGTTCGAGCCGGGCGGGACTGGCATCGTGGATCCAGAGACGGCGGTGAGCGACAGCGCCGGTCTTGCTGCTACGGGTTGGACCCTTGAGACGGCTTCCGGACCTCAGACGTTGACGGTCTCCGCTGGCGTGGCCAGCGTCGAGATCACGGCCATGGCGCGAGATCCCGACGATGCTGTGGCGTCGGTCGAAGTACACTCTGGAGAAGATCAGTGGACACTGGCGGCGCTTGCCCTGCCAGATCCCGTCACGGTCCGCTTGGCCGACGAACGCGGACAACCGATCTGGGGTGCAACTGTGCGGTTCGAGCCGGACGCGGTGAGCGGCAGGGCCGATCCAGACAGGGTGACGACCGACAGCCTCGGGCTCGCGTCCGCCGTGTGGACGCTGGGGCTGGAGCTTGGCACACAGCGGCTGCGGGCGACGGCGGGTGACGCGTCGGTGGCGTTCGAGGCGACGGCCGTGTTGGACGCAGGGGTGTGCAATCGCACCCCTGCCGTGAGCGCAGAGATCGCGACGAGAGCGCGCGTCGGAAGCTGCGCGGAGGTGACACAAAAGCACTTGGAGCGAGTAACTTGGCTGGATCTGCCGGACGCTGGCATATGGAGGCTGAGAAGCGGTGACTTCGCGGGGCTGCTAAATCTCGGATCCCTGCATTTGCAGGACAACGAACTGACCGAACTACCGACGGGCGTCTTCGATGAACTGGCCAGACTGGTACACCTCAATCTTTCCGGCAACCAACTGAAGGAACTACCCGCGGGCCTGCTGGCGAACACCCCGGAGTTGCGAAACCTCTATCTTGACGAAAACGAACTGGCGGAACTGCCTGCGGGGATCTTAAGAGGCCTTTCGGGTCTTAAGCGTTTGGATCTACACACCAATAAGCTTAGCGTGCTTGCCCCGGATGTCTTCGATGACCTATCAGACCTAGACGACATTGACCTGAGCCGAAACCGCCTCATGGCGCTGGCGCCCGGGACGTTTGCGGACTTGCCAGCGCTCCGCCATCTCAGCCTCCATTACAATGAACTGACGGAACTGCCGCCGGACGTCTTCGACGGACTCTCGAATCTCACGTCGTTGGGCCTTGTGGGTAACAAGCTGACATCGTTGCCGGAAGGCATCTTCTCGGGGCTTTCGCGTCTGGACCGGCTGCTCTTGGCAATCAACCGTTTGACCGAACTGCCGCCCCGGCTGTTTTCCGAGACGCCGGCCCTGAGGGTGGTCGGCTTGGACAAAAACCGCTTGCGCCATTTGCCGCCGGATCTGTTTGCAGATACGCCGGAGCTCTGGACGATTTTGCTGCACGAGAACGATCTCACGGAGTTGCCGCAGGGCATCTTCGACGGATCGCCGAGTCTCAGGAGGCTGGATCTGAGCCGGAACCAACTGACGGAACTGCCTTCGGGCATCTTTGATGGGACGCCCAAGCTTGCGAGACTGGGCCTTGACTGGAACGAGTTGACGGAGCTTCCGCGAGGCGTGTTCGCGGGCCTGTCGGAACTGGATTGGGTGACGCTCGGCGACAACCCCGGAGCACCGTTCCCGGTGTTGCCCGAGTTCGCGCGGATCGATGTCGGTGACCCGCTGGCGCCGGGGCCGGCGCGAGTGGTGGCGCGGGTGCTGCTGGGAGCGCCGTTCAGGTTGGAGATTCCGGTCTCGGTCCAGCGTGGGACGATCTCTCACGATGTGGTAGTGGTCCCGACCGGCGACACGGTGAGTGCCCCGTTCGTGGTGTCGGGGGTGAGCGAGGACACGAGCGCTGTGCATGTCGGGTTCGGGCCGCCGCCGGAGATGACGGCCGCCGGCTATGGCGGCCTTGAGTTGGTGCGGGGCGAGGACCTAGTGCTCTTCGCGCGGGAGGACAACCGGAGTCCGGTGGCTCGGTCACGGATTCCCGGGCACCGGCTGCAAGTTGGGGCTTCCGCAGCGGATGTGGTGCTCGGCGGCTACTTCGACGACCCTGACGGAGACTCGCTCACCTACAGCGTGACGTCGACCGAGCCCGGCGCGGTGGGCACACGCGTCGATGGCGGGGTGTTGCGGCTGGATCCGAGATCGGTCGACGCCAGCGAAATCGAGGTGACCGCCACCGATCCGGAAGGGCTGCGGGCGACGCAGAAATTCCGAGCTTGGGTGGTTCCCGCCCCAGATCCCGACGCGTTCAACATCGAACTTTATTTCGAGCCCGGGTTCACGGAGGAGGCGAAGGCGGAGATCCGGCGTGCGGCGGACCGATGGATGGAGGCGGTTGTGGGCGACCTGCCTGACGTGCCGGTCGATGGGCCGCTGGTGCCGGACTGCTACGGGTGCATCACGAAGCCGCGGTTCACGGGCGTGATCGACGACCTGCTGATCCGCATGAGGGTCGCTAGCCGTCTGGGGGGCGCGTTGGCAACCGCCAGCGCCGCTGGCGACCGGGAGTCCGGGCTCGCGTTCCTGGCTAACAACGCCTTCATCAAGCCGTTTTTGGACCTGTACCTGGATGCACTTTACGAAACCGCGTTGCACGAGATCGGGCACGCGCTCGGCATCGGGGGCTGGGATATCAGGGACAGGAACACCGACCCACACTTTGCGGGTCCGCTGGCGGTGGCGGCGTTCGATGCGGCGGGAGGCGAAGCGTATGCCGGCGGCAAGGTGCCGGTGGAGGACAGGAACGCCTTGGGGCGTTTCGTCCACTGGCGGAGCCGGATCATCCCCGGCGACGTCATGTCGGTGGGACGGGGTCAGCTTGTGACGGCGATCACGCTTCAGGCGCTCGCTGACCTGGGCCACGAGGTGGACCTGACCAAAGCGGATCCCTACAAGCTGCCCGGTCAGGCGCAGGGCGACGTTCAGGGCGTGGCTGTCGGTGCGGAGGAATCGGTTACGGAGTTGTGGGCGGACGACGTGATCGAAGGTCCCGTGGTGGTGGTGGACAGGAACGGCAAGGTGGTACGCGTCATACGCCGCTGAGCGCGGGCCTTTTCCGAAGGCGCTTGGCCGACTCGGTTGGTGCGCCGGGCGGGCTGAACTTCGTTCACGACCCTTCCTGCCGCCGGGTCAAAACTGCCCTTGCGTCCACGCGGATTTCGGATACCTTCTTGCGCCTTCTCGGCCACATCGAGCCACAAACCCCCTCCCGCACCCCTTTTGCGAGGACACCCCTGCGCAATGACCATTCTCCGACCGGTACGTCTTGCCCATATCCTGCTTCCGACCACACGCCGATCCACACAACTCGGCACGTCTGCCCGGATCCTCTCGGTTCTGGCCGCCTCGCTTGCGCTGACGGTGGGTGCCGACCCAGCGCAGGCATCCATCCCCTTCTCCCCGCCGGCGTCCGACACGCTCCGGGTGACGCTTTCCGCCCCCGAGGGCAGCATGGTGGCAGAGGGCGCGACCGGCCACTTCGAGGTGTCGGTCGCGGGGAGCACCGCCGACGGGGCCGTGACGATCCGGTACTCGGTCTCGGGCACGGCGGTGGCGGGCGAGGACTACGCCGCCCTGTCCGGCGTGGTGACGGTGGCGCAGGGCGAAAGCACCGCAAGGATCGCGCTCGAAGCATTCGAGGACGGCATCCTGGACAAGGGCGAGACGGTGGTGCTGGCGCTCACCGGCGCGACCGGTCCCGGCACGGTGGTCGTGGATCAGACGGCGGCGACGGCCACCATCGCGGACGACGGATCGGTGACCGTCTCGCTCACCGCAGTGCCGGACACCATCGGCGAAGGGGCCGCATGGAGTTCGACGGTGACCATGTCGACGCCCGTGGCGGATCGGGTCTCGGTGCGCTGGAGGACGACGGACGGGACGGCCTTGGCGGGACGGGATTACACGGCGGCCGACGAGGTCTTGTCGTTCCAGCCGGGCGAGACAGCGAAATCGATCAGCGTGCAGACGCTTGAGGACGACAACTCCGAGGCCGTCGAGGTCTTCTACGTGTCTCTGGATCCACCCTCAATCTCGGCGAGCGCCGCGACCATCGGCGCGTTGGCAGTGAACGGGGACGCGCGCTCCGTGTTCATCGAGTGCAGCATCCGGTTTCCGCCCGATGTGCAGACTCTGTTCAGACGGAACGATCCGGTGTCGGCCGGGACGTTGATCGGCACCGTGACCGCCGAGGCGTCCGCCATCGCGGATTACTTCCTAACGGGCGGAGACAACAAGTTCACGATCAACGCACGCGGGCAGATCCGGACGACGGCGGCGTTGGATGCGGGCGCCTTCTACGAGTTGGCCGTGACGGCGGTTGACCACTGTGACGCCAAGGCGAGCATCGACGTGACCGTCATCGTGAACAGCAGCCCGCAAATTGAGAAGCCGATCCCGGGCGACACGGTCAATGTGGGAGAGAGCGGGTCGGTCGACGTTTCGCCCTATTTCAGCGATCCGGACGGCAACCGCCTGACATACACCGCTATTTCGTCGGATCCGACCGTGGTGAGTGTCAGCGTTTCCGGCAGCAAGGTGACGTACACCGGGGAGGCGGGGGGAAGCGCGTCAGTGACCGTGACGGCAAAGGATCCGGGCGGGCTGTCGGTGAATCAAAGCTTCTCGGTAAGAGTGAACCGCCCCCCGGCTCCGCAGGGAAAGATTCAAGATGTCTCGATCGAGGTGGGACAGACCGGGTCGGTCGATGTGCAATCGAAGTTCGCTGATCCGGACGGCGAATCGCTGACCTACGCAGTGGAATCCTCGAAGTCGACCGTGGTGGGCGTCAGCGTTTCCGGGAGCACGGTGACGTATGAAGGGCTGGAAAAGGGGAATGCGACGGTTACGGTTACGGCGAAGGATCTAGGCGATCTGCCGGCGAAACAGAGCTTTATGGTGACCGTCACGAAGAACACGAAGCCCATAGCCGACGCGGGAGATCCCCAGACCGTAGCCCCAGGGAGCTTGGTACGCTTGGACGGTTCGGGGAGCAGCGATCCAGACCCCGGAGATTGGATTGATGAGTGGCAATGGGAACGGAAGAAGGGACCGGGCGTGGCCTTGGACGGCGAGGACACGGAATCGCCGGAGTTCACGGCACCCGTGCCCAAAGACACCACAATCCTGGTATTCGAACTCGTGGTGACGGACAACCACGGTCTGGTGTCTGACCCAGACGCTGTGACCATCAAGGTGTTGCCGAACAGGCCGCCAACGGTCACCGCCGAGGCGTCTCCGAATCCGGTCGGGGAGGGGGAGACGGTGTCGCTGACGGGCACGGCGGACGACCCGGAAGGCGATGACATGCAGTACCTCTGGACGCAGGTTTCGGGCAGCCCGAACGTGACGATCAGGAGTGCCACCACGCTCAGCGCGAGCTTCACGGCACCCGCGGTGTCGAACGACACGGATCTGACATTCCGGCTTATGGCGACCGACGAGCACGGGGCGACCGGCAGCGCCGACACGACGGTCACGGTGGAGCCGTCTCCCAACCAGGCACCGGCTCCGGTCGGGAGGATTCCCGACGACACGATCGAGCTGGGGGATAGCGAGGCGGTGGTTGCGTCTTCGTACTTCAGCGATCCGGACGGAGACCCGCTGACGTACACAGCCAAGTCGTCGAAAGCGGCAGTGGTGGGTGTCACCGTTGCCGGCAGCAAGGTGACCTACACCGGTAAGGCCGCTGGGAGCGCGACGGTCACGATCACGGCTGACGACGGCCGCGGCGGGACGGCCAAGCAGGCGTTTGGCGTGACGGTGGAGCGCCCCAACCGACCGCCGGCAGCGGTGGACACGATCCCGGATCAGAGGGTCGAGTTGAACAGGTCGGGTCGCGTGGATGTCGCCGACTACTTCAGTGATCCGGACAACGACCCGCTGACCTACGAGGCGTCGACGGTGGCCAGTGCGGTGGCCCGGGTCTGGGTGGACGGCAGCACGGTTCGATTCAGAGGCCTCCGCGTGGGCGAGGCCACGGTCAAGGTCACGGCCCGGGATCCGAGCCTTGCGGAAGCCAAGCAGGAGTTCAAGCTCACGGTTTGGGATCCGCCGCCGACGCCACCGAAGAACCGCGCTCCAGAGATCGAGAGCGCGATCCCGGCCCAGGCGGTGGTAACCGGACGCTCGAAGGCGTTGAGGGTATCGTCGCACTTCAGCGACCCGGACAACGACGCGTTGACGTACTCGGCGTCGTCGTCAAACCGGAACGCGGCGACGGTGTCGGTGCGCGGCGACACGGTGTTTGTCCGGGGCGTGGCGAAAGGGACCGCGGAGGTCACGGTGACGGCCCGCGATCCGAGCAATGCGAAGGTCGCGCAGAAGTTCAGGGTCACGGTGTCGGATCCGCCACCGACGAACCGTGCTCCGGAGATCGAGAGCGCGATCCCGGCGCAGGCGGTGGCGACCGGACGGTCGAAGGCGGTGACGGTGTCGTCGCACTTCAGCGATCCGGACCACGACGCATTGACGTACTCGGCTGCATCGTCGAACGGGAATGTGGCGACGGTGTCGGTTCGGGGCGACACGGTGTTCGTGCGGGGCGTGGTGGAGGGGACCGCGGAGGTCACGGTGACGGCCCGCGATCCGAGCAATGCGAAGGTCGCGCAGAAGTTCAGGGTCACGGTGTCGGATCCGCCACCGACGAACCGGGCTCCGGTCATCGAGAGCGCGATCCCGGCGCGCGAGGTCGTGGCTGGGGATTCGGCTGCGGTGAGGGTGTCGCCGCACTTCAGCGATCCCGACAGCGACGCGCTGACGTACTCGGCCACGTCGTCGAACCGGAACTTCGCGACGGTCTCGGCGAGCAACGACACGGTGTGGATAAAGGGTGTGTCGAAGGGGAGCGCCGACATTACGGTCACCGCCGCGGATCCGCGCGGCTTGTCGGTCTCGCAGGACTTCAAGGTCACCGTAAGTCAGGGGAACGCCGCGCCGGAGGTGGTGAGCGCGATTGCGGCGATGGCGTTCCCGGCCGGCGACTCGATGGTGGTGGACGTGTCGCCGCACTTCCGGGACCCGGACGGCGACGCGCTCACCTACGAAGGGCAGTCGTCGAACGAGGCGGCGGCAACGGTGAGGGTGAACGGGAGCAAATTGACGGTAACGGGCGTGTCTCCCGGGGAATCTCAGGTGACCGTCACGGCGCGCGACGCGCACGGGGCCTTGGTCTCGCAGGCGTTCACGGTGAGGGTGCTGAACGAGCCGCCGGTGGTGTTGAAGCCGATTCCGGCGATGACCCTCGCGCCGGCGGAGTATGCGCTGGTGGACCTGTCGGAGCACTTCTCAGACCCGGCCGGTGACGACCTTGAGTACGGCGCGGCCTCTTTGGACGAGGGAGTGGCGACGGTTCAGGTCTGGGAGGACCGGCTGACGGTGACGGGCGTGCTGCGGGGCCACTCGCCGGTGACGGTCACGGCGGAGGACGAGTACGGCGCGTCGGTGTCGCTGGAGTTCGTGGTGACGGTCCCCAACCGTGCGCCGGAGCGGCTGGGCACGATTCCGGACCGGACGATCGAGCGGGGCGACACGGCGAGCGTGGCGGTTCCGGGATACTTCGGGGACCTGGAGGGCGACACGCTGACGTACACGGCGGCCTCCTCGGACGGAGACGTGCTGGCGGTGGGCATGATCGGGGACCGTGCGAGGTTCGAGGGTCTCAGGAAGGGAAGCGCGAACGTGACCGTGACGGCGGACGACGGGCACGGCGGGCGCACGGACCAGGGGTTCGTGGTGACGGTCGAGGGCGCGAACGGGCCGCCGGAGGCGGTGGGCGCGATTCCGGCGCTGACGGTCGCTCGGGGCGAGATGGCGGTGGTGGACGCGTCGCCGCACTTCCGGGACCCGGACGGGGACACGCTGCGGTACGAAGCGTCGTCGTCGAACGAGGCGGCGGCGACGGTGAAGGTGAGCGGGAGCGAGGTGTCGGTGACGGGCGTGTCGCGGGGCGAGAGCCGGGTGACGGTGACGGCGCGGGACCCGGAGGGGGCGTCGGTCTCGCAGGCGTTTCTCGTGACGGTGCCGAACGGGCCGCCAGTGGCGGCGGGCTCGCTCGATCCGTTGACGCTGGACCACGGCACGTCGGCGCTGGTCGAGGTGTCGAGCGTGTTCAGCGATCCCGACGGGGACAGCCTCGCCTACCGGGCCTCCTCGTCGGACGGGAATGTGGTCCACGTGGCGGTGAGAGGGAGTCGAGTGGGGGTGAACGGCCTGAAGCGGGGCGAAGCGACCGTAACCGTGACGGCGGAAGACGGCCACGGCGGCACGGTCGAGCAGGCGTTCGAGGTGACGGTCCGGAACGCGGCGCCGAGGTTCGGCTTGCCGGCCTACGAGCGCGAGGTGGCGGAGAACTCGGCGGCGGGCACGGCGGTCGGCGATCCGGTGACGGCCTTCGACACGGGCGGGGACGCACTGAACTACAGCTTCGCGGGGACGAAGCCGTCGGCGTTCGAGATCGCGGCTTCGAGCGGCCAGATCGCGGTGGCCGCGGGCGCGGCGCTGGACTACGAGCGCGGCGACACGTTGCACGCGGTCCGGGTGGTGGCGAGCGACGGGACGCTGGCGGACACGGTGGGGGTGACGATCCGGGTGACGGACGTACCCGCTCCGGGCAAGCCGGCCGCGCCGACCGTGACGGGCGGAACCGGAGAGGTGGAGGTGTCGTGGAGCGCGCCCGCGAACGAGGGGCCGGAGATCACGAACTACGATCTCCGCCACCGGACGAAGAGTGGCGGCGATTGGACGGAACCGGCGGCGGTGGGCGCGGTGCTGGCGGACAAGATCACAGGACTCGAAGCCGGAACGGCGTATCAGGTGCAGGTGCGCGCGGGGAGTTCGGAGGGGGTGGGCGAGTGGTCGGAGCCGGGCGAGGGTACGACGAAGACGGCCAACAAGGCGCCGTCGTTCGACGCGGAGACCTACGAGCGCGAAGTGCCGGAGAACTCGGCTCCCGGCACCGAGGTCGGCGCGCCGGTGACGGCTACCGACGACAACGGCGACGACCTGACGTACAGCCTCGTCACCGGCGGGGACGAAGCGCCGTTCGTGATCGACGGGGCGACCGGCCAGATCGCGGTCGCCGAGGGCGCGGCGCTGGACTACGAGAGCGGCAAGACGGCCTACGAGGTGAGCGTCCGGGCCAGCGACGGGACGCTGGCGGCCACGGCGGCGGTGACGATCCGGGTGACGGACGTGCCGGCCCCGGGCAAGCCGGACGCGCCGACCGTGACGGGCGGAACCGAGGAGGTGGAGGTGTCGTGGAGCGCGCCCGCGAACGAGGGTCCGGAGATCACGGACTACGATCTCCGGTATCGGGCGAAGCCGGACGGCGAATGGAAGGACGTGCCAGTGGTGGGCGCGGTGCTGGCGTCCACGATCACGGGACTGAATGCGGGCACCACGTACGAGGCGCAGGTCCGAGCGATCAGTTCGGAGGGCGCGGGCGAGTGGTCGGAGCCGGGCGAGGGGACGACGGAGCCATCCAACCGGGCGCCGTCGTTCGACGCGGCGACCTACGAGCGCGAGGTGGCCGAGAACTCGGCCCCCGGCACGGCGGCGGGCGAGCCCGTGACGGCCACCGACGAAGACCAGGACGAGTTGACGTACAGCTTCGCGGCCGGAGGCGAGGCACCGTTCGAGATCGACGGGACGACGGGCCGGATCACGGTGGCGGAAGGCGCGGCGCTGAACTACGAGAGCGCGGACACGCTGTACGTGGTGAGCGTCGAGGCCCGCGACCGCGAGCTTGCCGACACCGCATCGGTGACGATCCGGGTGACGAACGCGGACGATCCGGGCAAGGTCGCGCTGAGCCCGGACGTGGCGCGGGTGGGCGTCGAGCTTACCGCGACGCTGATGGACGAGGACGGCGTGTTGAGCGCGGGCAGGCGCCGCACGTGGCAGCGCTCGGCGGGCGGCAACTCGTGGAACGACATCGGCACGGGCCGGATGTACAACCCCGTGACGAGCGATGCGGGCCGGTGGCTGCGCGCGGTGTTCACCTACTCCGATGGCCACGGACCGGGCAAGCGGGCGGTGAGTGCGGCGGTGAAGGTGCAGCCCGGGAACGCCGCGCCCGACTTCGGCGCGGACGCCTTCGAGCGCGAGGTGCCGGAGAACTCGCCGGGCGGCACGAACGTCGGCGAACCCGTGACGGCCACCGACGACAACGACGACGACCTGAAGTATGTCCTCCTTCCCGGCGGAGCGAAGGCTCCGTTCGAGATCAACGGCACGACGGGCCGGATCACGGTGGCGGACGGCGCGGCGCCGAACTACGAGAGCGCGGACACGCTGTTCACGGTGCGTGTCGAGGCGAGCGACGGCGAGCTTGCGGACACGGCTTCGGTGACCATCCGCGTGACGAACGCGGACGATCCCGGCACGGTCACGCTTGACCCGGAGGTGGCGCGGGTGGGCGTCGAGATGACCGCGACGCTGACGGACGAGGACGGCGTGCGCAACGCGGGCAGGCAGCGCCGATGGCAGCGCTCTCGCAACGGCAACTCGTGGAACGAGGTCGGCAGGGGCCGGATGTACAACCCGGTGACGAGCGACGAGGGCAAGTGGCTGCGGCTGGTGATCACCTATTCGGACGGCCACGGACCGGGCAAGCGGGCGGTGAGCGCGGCGGTGAAGGTGCTGCCCGCGAACGCGGCGCCCTCGTTCGGCGCGGCGTACGAGCGCGAGGTGCCGGAGAACTCGCCGGGCGGCACGAACGTCGGCGCGCCCGTGGCGGCGACCGATCCGGACAGCCCTTCCCTGTCCTACAGCTTCGCCGAAGGCGGCGACGAGGATCTGTTCGGGATCGTGGAGGCGACCGGCCAGATCACGGTGGCCGACGGCGCGGCGCTCGACTACGAGAGCGGCGACACGCTGCTCGCGGTGCGCGTCGAGGCGAGCGACGGCGAGCTTGCCGACACGGCTTCGGTCAAGATCCGGGTGACGAACGCGGACGATCCGGGCGGGATCGCGCTGAGCGCGGACGTGGCGCGGGTGGGCGTGCGGTTGACCGCGACGCTGACGGACCAGGACCGGTCCATCGAGCGGAGCAAGATGCGGACCTGGCAGCGTTCGCCGGACGGCACCGCATGGACGATGGTGGTCCGGGGCGCGGAGCGGCGCTTCTACACCCCGACCGAAGCCGACAGGGGCAAGTACCTGCGTGCGGTGTTCACCTACACCGACGGCCACGGGCCGGGCAAGCGGGCCGAGAGCCCGGCCGTGATGGTCGTCGGCGCGACCACGCCGGTCGTCTCGTTCGGCGCGGAAA
>VXPS01000365.1 GCA_009839425.1 Chloroflexota bacterium | reverse complement strand
GCGCCACCCTCTGCCAGCCGTGCCTGACCACTGCCACGCCTCTCCCCCACCCCCAGTGTCGCCAATGCACTCGCCCGCTAACCTACGGTGACCAATGCGCCCGCTGCCGCCTCGAGCAGCGCCGCGTCAACCATCTCTACGTCCCCTACGCCTACACTCCGCCCATACTCCAGGCCGTCCACCGCTTCAAGTACGCCAACAAGCGCTACCTCGCCGCCGACTTAGCCTCCCTCGCAATGTCGGCTCTCCCGCCCGACCTGCAGGTCGACTTGGTAGTCCCGGTTCCGCTTACCCCCAGCCGGGAGCTCCAACGCGGCTACAACCAGGGCCGGCTCCTCGCCGCAGAGGTCGCTAGACACCTCGATCGACCGCTGGACGCCGGTGTGCTCATTCGGTTGCGGGACACACCGCCGCAAACCTCGCTCCCTCGTGCACGCCGCCTCCAAAACGTCCGCGGCGCTTTTCGCGCCCTGCGCAAGTTGTCCGGCGCCCGCATCCTCTTGGTCGACGACGTCACCACCACCGGCGCCACAATCGAGGCCGCAACCCGTGCCTTGCGCCGGCGCGGCGCGGTCTGGGTCGGCGCCCTGGCGCTCGCTCGAACGCCCGAGGAACGCCCTGATGTTCCCCCAAATCCGGCCGGTTTACTCCTGTAGCGCTGATATACTCCGGCAATCTTGCGGTTGGGAGGCCCGCCCCCCGAGCCGCGTCGTCCCATGCGCTTAAGGGGTGCGCCGGATGGCCGTCAGGCGTCGCGGCGGAATGCAAAGCTACCCGGACGTCCCGGTCGACCTCTGGGTTACCTGCCGCAAATGCGGCGCCATGCACTACCGCCCGGAGTTCGAGGCCGCGCTGCGCGTGTGCCCTTCCTGCAACTACCACGACCGCCTGGACGCCGCCGAACGCATCGCCCTCCTGCTCGACGACCCTGATCAGTTTCGTGAGATTGACGCCGACATCACCGCAGCCGATCCGATCGAATTCAGCCGACCCAGCGGCTCATACGTCGACCGCGTGGCCAAGGCCCGCGCCCTCACGTCTCGTAACGAGGCCATCGTCTGCGGCGTCGGCCCGCTGCAAGGCCGGCAGGTTGCCCTGGGCGTCATGGAGTTCGGCTTCATCGCCGGCAGCATGGGCTCCGCCACGGGCGAGAAGATCACGCGGCTCTTCGAGCACGCGTTGCGACACCGCATGCCGGTCGTCACCGTCACGGCCTCCGGCGGTGCCCGCCAGGACGAAGGCCTGTTTGCGCTGATGCAGATGGCCCGAACGACAGCGGCGGCCGCTCGCCTGGGGGAATCCGGCCTCCCGCACATCTGCGTGATGGCCGACCCCACCCTGGCAGGAGTCACCGCCAGCTTCGCCGCCGTAGCGGACATCATCATTGGCGAGCCCGGCGCAACCATTCGCTTCGCTGGGTCCCGCGTGGTTCAGGGCACACTGCGCCGCCGCGCGCCGGTTGAAGACCACACCACCGAATGGGTGCTGCGCCAGGGCATGATCGACTTGGTGGTCCCGCGCCGCGAACTGCGCGAGACCTTGGCTCGGGTGATCGGTCACCTTGCGCCGGCGCACGTCAGCGCAGTGGCGCCGGTCGCTGCCGGGGCCGCTCGCGTCTGAGCACGGAGCGCCTCCGTGCTTGAATTCGAGCGCGACCTCGACGAACTCCGCGACCACATCGCCGAACTGGAGCGCGATCCCAGCGCGGACGCGAACTCCCAGGTGGCGCGCGAACTCGCCGTACTCCAGCTAGAGTTAGAGGCGCGTACCGCCGACATCTTCGCCCACCTCACCCCCTGGCAACGCGTCCAGTTGGCGCGTCACCCGCAGCGTCCCCACACTCAGGACTACATTGACCGCCTCTGCTCCGACTTCACCGAACTGCACGGTGACCGCCGCTTCGCCGACGATCCGTCCGTCATAGCCGGGCTCGCGACCTTCGAGGGTCGCAGCGTGATCGTCGTGGGCCACCAGAAGGGCCGCGGCACCACCGAAAACGTCGAACGTAACTTCGGTATGGCCCACCCCGAGGGCTTTCGCAAAGCCCTGCGTCTATTCGACATGGCCGAACGATTTCAGCGACCGGTCCTGACCTTCCTGGACACCCCCGGCGCCAGTCCCACGCTGGATGACGAGAAGCGCGGCCAGTCCTGGGCCATCGCAGAGAACATGGCCCGCCTTGCCCGGCTGCGCGTCCCCTTAATCGTCACCGTGATCGGTGAAGGAGGTAGCGGCGGTGCGTTAGCCCTGGGCGTTGGCGACCGCGTGCTGATGCTGGAACACGCCATCTACTCCGTGGCCTCGCCCGAGGCCGCCGCCGCCATCATCTGGCGCGACTCGGACCACGCCGAGGAAGCCGCCGCTGCGTTACGCCTGACGGCTCCTGATCTACTACGCGCCGGCCTCATCGATCGCGTCGTGCCCGAACCCGACGGCGGCGCTCACCGCGACTTCGACACCGCCGCAGCGAATCTCCATGCCCAGCTGGCGCCAATGCTGCAGGAACTCAGCGGCCAGAATATCGACGACCTTGTCAACGCCCGTTACGCCAAGTTTCGCGCGATGGGCGAGCATCAGATCGTGCCAGCCGGCTAGCCGCAATCGTTGGAACGGGAGACTGATGGGCGGAAGTCTGGCTCGTCTGCCGGGGATGTCTGGGCTACGGCCGACATCTGATATCAAGGCACTTGGCTGGCACGCATTCCGTTTGCCAGACGCCGAGTGACGTGAAGCTCCTGCAGGAACCCTTCTTGGGCTCTCGGCCGCCGGTAACGATTCAGTATCGGCTGCCTACAGCTCGGCTCCCGGCGGCATTCGAATCGCTCAGCATTCTGCTCGTTTCGGACCTGCATGTAGGTAGTCGACCGCATCATTCGCTCACCGCGCTTGACCGACTCGCCGGCGCGCGTCCCGATCTGCTTATTGCGGCTGGTGACCTGGTGGAGAACGAGCGCTTCATCTCCGACGTGGGTGAGCGCCTGGCCCGGATTGACGCACGCTTGGGCGCCTTTGCCGTCTGGGGCAACCACGACGCATTGGGCAAGCCACAGGGTCAGGTCCCGAGCTGGCTGCGTGACGAGACACGGTCGCTCCCCAACTTGGAAGCGGCGCTGGCCGCGCACGGCATTCAGACGCTGACCAACCGCTCCGTCCGTCTCACTGTAGACGGCGCCCCGCTACAGATTGTTGGGGCTGGCGATACCCATCTTGGTCTATGCGATCTGCAGGCCGCCTTTCAGGGCGTGGACCCCGCGGTCTTCACGGTCCTCGTCGCCCACAACCCGGACACTGCATTTGAGCTGGGACGGCGTCGCGTGGACCTCACGCTCAGCGGCCACACCCACGGCGGGCAGATTTCGCTTCCGTTTGTCGGCCCGCTCACCTTGCGCACGCGTTATCGGCTACCCCAACCCTCCGGCTTGATGTACGTGCGCGGGCGTCCGGTGGTTGTATCTGCCGGTGTGGGCACGGTGGGCGTGCCGCTGCGACTCAATGCACCGGCAGACGTGGTGACCCTACGCCTGGTGCGGGTTGACGCCCACTGACAGGCGGCTGAGCGCGTCATAGGTGAACTGCCAAAGCGTCCACATGCCCGGCAGGAATGAGCCGAGCAGCACGGGCGGCGACAGGTCGGGCGCAGAGAGTTGCGCGTGCTGAATAACGTCCAGGACGGCCAGGTGAGCGCGTGGCTTGCCGCCCAACTGGTCGTAGATGCGCTGCGATTCCTGCGCCGGCACGTAGAGATCGCCGCGATCATGCAGCAGCGCCGCCGGAGCTCGGAGGCTCTCGATATGAGCGTCGGGCGAGATTGACTCAAGCACTCCCGGCATCTCGCTACGCACGCGGTCCATCAGCGTGCCCACCGCCGCCGGATCGCGATTGGTGAAGAGATCGAATACGCGTCGTGCCGGCGGGCCGAGCTTTTCTGGGTCGTAGCTAGCCAATGCCTCGGGGTCTGGGTCCGGCGTCTCCAGCGCGAAGAGATAAAACAACGCCTCCTGATCGCGGTCGTCCGGAATAGCGGAGAGCAGCGTATTTCGCGTCACCAGCCAGACGTAGCTGTCGGGCTGATACGGCAGGAATTCCCCGTCCGCAGCCACGGTGGATGTCGTGACGGCCCGCAGCATCGCGTCCAGCGCGTAGTAGGCCCCAATGGTCGCAATTAGCGCCACGTCGTCGGCAATCTCGGGGTCGGCGGCAGCAACCATTGCCAGCGATCCGCCCATGCTGAAGCCGATGAGGCCAACGCGCTTCGGATCCACGGATGGCCGGTCCTGGAGCACCTGAAAGCCTCGCACCAGGGCGCCGATGTCCTCTGGAAAAACCCGGTAGTTGCCGTAGTCGAGCGCGTCGGGCACCAGCACCACGAACCCGGTGCGTGCCAAACCGTCCGCAAAGTCCACCAGCGGCTGATACCCCCGGCCTTCTGGCACTACACCGTTGACCAGCACGATGGCCGGCAGACTTGAGGCCCTGGACGGTTCATACAGGTCCGCCAGCAACTCATAGCCGTCGCGGGTCGTGTAGGCCAGCGTGGTGACGTGGGGAGGCGGCCGCAGCTTGAGCGGCGTGGGCGGGCTTCCCGGAACCATCGACGCCAGCGCTGACGCCGTACGAAGGCCGGGGCCCAACTCATCGCGAACGCCGACCACGAAACCCAGGAAGGCCAGCGCCACGCCAAACCCGATGAACGTACGAGCGGCGATCACCGCCACCCGCCCCAATTCAACGGGTCGCTAGCCGGACCTGTCCGCCATGGCTCTCGGCTGGACCGCGAGCTACGAATCCTCGGGATCCGTGGGAACCAAGGGAAGCGTAGTTCGCTCAATTTCAGTTCGCTCACGACGCACCCGCGATTCGTTGATTGTCTCCAGCATCTCCGGGATGCCACCTTCGCCGAAGTAGCTTGACGCGTACCGCACGTACGCAACCTCGTCGAGAGTTACCAAGCGTTCCATCACCAAGCTGGCGATCTGCTTGGAGTCGACATCGAACGCATCGCGGCTCAGCAGCTGGTTCTCGATCTGGATGGCCGTCGCTTCCGCCCATTCGCTACTGATCGGACGCTTGGTTCCGGCGATCATAATCGAGCGGTAGAGCTTGCCCCAGTTGAATGCTTCGCTGCGTCCGTCGGCCTTTAGAACGCGAATGTCCATTCGCGCCAATCGCTCGAGCGTCTGGTAGCCACGCCCGCACTCCGCGCAGCGACGGTGGCGGCGCAAGGCTCGTTGCGGCGTTACTTCCCACGACTCGATGCGGGCCTCATCGCGTCCACAATGTGGGCACGTGTAAGCGTCGCGACGCTCATAGGTTGTGAATCGACGGCCACATTCCTGGCAGGCGCGGCGTCGCCGTGTGGCGTCGGCGGCCTCACGGGTGTCAACGACTTGCAGCCGTGCCGACCCGCAGGTTGGGCACCGCATTTTGTGCACTCCCTGCCAGCCTGGGCGCGAATCTTAGCATCGCACCACTACATCTAGTATGCCGTTCAGGCACACCACGGGTTCAACCCACATCTTGTGATATGTAATGGCTAGAGCCCATCTATCGTCAACGCGCGACCCGGCCGAACGCAACCCACGTTCCAAGCGCGATACTGACAGCCACCGTCTGGAATGGATCGCCAATGTCTCAGAAGCCGGTCGGGTCTCGAGGGCTCCGAATCCGCCGCGTGGATCACGTGGCAATCAACGTGCGCGATCTTGGCCGCAGCGCGGCGTTCTACGCCCGCATATTTGGCCTCAGTCCGGGACCGCGAACGACATTCCGACGGGTCCTGGAGTCGTCTTCGTTGTCGTTGCATCTGTTCCAGGCGCCTGAACGGCGACCGGAAGCGGGCACCCACGACTGGCGGCGGTTAGGCGTGCAACACGTGGCGCTGGCACTGGGCGAAGCTGAGTTTGAACGGGCCGCCGAGGTCATCGGGGCCGCCGGATCGGCGGTCGAAGGGCCAACCGAAGACCCCGGGGGGCGGTCCCTCTACTTTCGAGACCCGGATGGCAACGTCATCGAATTGCGCTGCGAGTGGGATCCAGTTGGCACCGAGTAATACCAGGCAACGCCGCCGACCGGGGCGGTCAGGTCCGTCGCAGCCCGTTCCTATAATCGTCCGTCGCGGCGCCGGGCGCCCGTGATGTCCTGGAGGTCCGCTGCGTGTATGCCGTATTGATCGCCGGAGGCCGCGGTGAACGCCTGCGGCCGCTAACCGCTAACGTACCCAAGCCGATGGTCGCCGTTGCCGGCAAGCCGATCATGCAGCACCAGGTGGAGTGGTATCAGGCACAGGGCGTCACTCACTTCGTTATTTCGTGCGGCTACTTGCACGAAGTGATCGAGGACCACTTCGGCGATGGATCGTCCTTGGGCGCCAGCTTCAGCTACGCCGTCGAGGAAACCCCGATGGGGCGTGGCGGCGGCTTGCGGCTCGGTATGCAGCACGTCCCCCGCGATGAGCCGATCGTCATGGCCTCCAACGCCGACATCCTGACCGAGCAACGGCTGGCCCCGATGCTCGATCAGCATCGGGACGATGAAAATCTCGCGACAATCCTGCTGACGCCCTACGTCAGCCAGTACGGGATCGTGGAAGTCGACGGCCGCATGGTCAGCCAGTTCACCACCAACCCGGTGCTGCCCCACTGGATCAATGGCGGCGTGTACGTGTTGGACCGGTCGTTTGAAGACCACTTGCCCGAGATTGGCGACCACGAGGACAGCACGTTTCCGGAACTGGCCGCGGCCGGCCGGCTGGGCGCCTTCCGCTCCGAGGCGCGCTGGCGCGGCATGGACAGCGTGAAAGATCACGCAAACCTCGAAGAAGAGTTGATCGAAGCGCCCCTGAACTACGCCGGCGCTGACTGACGCCGCTGGCCGCGAGGCGGCCTTGACAATCACATGCCAGAACTGGCCACGCCCCCGCCATTTCGCGAAACCGGCTACGACCCGGCCGCTCAGGTGTACGACCTGGAGTATCCCGAGTGCGAGGGAGCGGAGTTGGATTTCTGGATCGCCGAGGGACGTCGTTTGGGACCGCGGCTGCTTGAATTTGCCGTTGGCACGGGTCGGATGGCGATTCCCCTGGCCAGACATGGTTTCCACGTCACAGGCGTGGATACCTCGGCCGCCATGCTGAAACGAGCCGCTGGGCGCCGTGCCTCGCTGTCTCGCGCCACCCGGACGCGCCTTAAGTTGCGCCGCGGAGACATGCGCACCTGTCAGCTCCAGGAGACCTTCGACCTTGCGCTCGTGGGCTTCAACTCGTACCTGTTACTCCCCGACCAGGAAGCCCGACTGGAGACCCTCAAAAACGCCGCCGCCCACGTGCGGCCCGGTGGCGGTGTTGCCGTGGATGTCTTCTCCGCCACATCCCTCGACGCCACGCCGGACCACGAGGAGGTCGAATTCCTGGAGCGCGATCCTTCCACAGGCCTGCGCATAACCCGCGAACGCTTCTACACCTACGACAAGGCCGCGCATCGCGGTTGCAGCACCCTCATCTACCGCTACTACGACGGGCCGTTGCTTGTGGACGAGCGGCGGCTGGGCTACAGCCTGGCGCTGGTCACGAGAAACGAGGTGGTGGCGGAATTCGTGAAGGCTGGGCTGCAAATCCAGGCCGCGTACGGCGATTACTCGCGCCAGCCCTGGCGCGACGATTCGCCGAATCTGCTCGTCGTTGGCCGAACGGTCGCCCGTTGACACGGGGCCGACGCGCTCTCCACAATCGCACCAAGCCATCCGGGCCACCCGGCCCACGACAAAGAACCCACATGACCAGCGAGCCGCGCCGCCACATCCGCGTATCCGAATTTCGGTTTCAGATTCCGCGCCGCAATGGGGAGGGATCCTTTCCCGTGCCGCGCCACCAGCTCGCCTGGACCGACGCGTTCATTGACGAAGAAACCGGCGATCGCTACGAACTGGCCTACATCCTGGAACAGTTGGAAGCCCAGGGCTGGGACGTGCACGATCTGCTGAAAGGGCGCGGCACGTTCCGTGAAACCGTGGAGCGACTTCCCCTCCCGTACGGTGGTCAGTTTGCGCCTGGAGACCCGACCACCCGCGACGCATAAGCTGCGGTCCCTACGGTTGGGCGCGTTGACGTAGACTTCCGCCCGTCTGCGCGCACTCCACGATGTCAATGCCATACCGACTAGGCGCCATTGGCGTTGGCGGTAACTCCGCCGGCCACCTGCGGCGGTTCCTCTCGATGCCAGAGGTTGACGTGGTTGGTCTGGCGGACCCGTCTGACACGTCAATCGCGAACGCGCGCTCGAATGTTGAAGGCTTAGATGAAGTGCCGGTCTACGCCGACTGGCGTGACCTCCTGGCCGCGACCGATCTGGAGCTAGCGCTGGTCTCCACCCCGCATACCCTCCACTACGAGCATGTCATCGGCGCTCTGGATGCCGGCTTGCACGTGCTCTGCGAGAAGCCGCTCGCTCACTCCCCCGAACTGGCCCAGGAGATCGCCGATCATGCCAAGGCTCTTGGCCGATACGTGGTGGTTGGTTTCCAGCGTCGATTCAGCCCCGGCTACACCTATATGCGCGATCGGCTGCGGAGCAGCGACATGGGTGACATCACCCACGTGCAGGCCAGCCAGTGGCAGGCCTGGATCGGCGCGGCACGAGGCAAGTGGCGAAGCACACTGGCCCTCGGCGGCGGCGGTCAGCTCAGCGACTCCGGCAGCCACCTCATGGACATGCTGCTCTGGACCACCGGCCTACGCATCGTGGAAGTGGACGCGCGCATGCGTACCTACGACCTCGAGGTTGAAGTCGACGGCGCGGCCGTGTTGCTATTCGAGAACGGCGCCATCGGCACGTTGTCCATCATCGGCACCGGTCACACGTTCGGCGAGCGCCTGGCGGTGGTTGCCGGCGGCGGTGCCATCCGCGCGGACTGGGCCTCGGGCGGCGTTGAAGTGATCTATGAGGACGACCTCGAGGCCAAGGTCACGCGTGAAGTCGAAGGACTCTCCGGCGGAAGCAATCCTGACGATCACTTCCTGGCCGTTGTCAGCGGCGCCGCCGCAAACGAGTCGTCGCCAGAGGACAGCGTCCACCTGCTGGAGGTGCTGGCGGCAATCCGGCAGTCCTCGGTCTCAGGGCAGCGCGAAGTCGTACGCCGGACCTGATCCCAATGGGCAGCGGTCTGCCCGGTCGCTGGCGCCGTGCAGCCCGGATTGCCGGCGCCCTGCTCTTCGGCAGCCTGCTGCTCGGTGGCTCGCCAGCGCCGGACATCTCGGTTCATCTCGATCAACCTTCGACAGGATTCGCGCAGTCGCTCGATTTCAAACTGGGCACCAACGAGATCGTCGATCTATATCGAGACGGTGGCATCGACCGGACCGCCCAGTTCGGAGCCGACCTGGTCCGTGTGTGGGTAGGGCATCGCTTTCTCGGCGCGGCGGCGGCTAGCACTCCCGCCGACTTCGACTGGAGCCAGCTCCATTCCTTCGTGCAGCGAGTCCTTGATGCCGGCGCGACGCCCATGGTTAGTTTTGTCGCCGCGCCGGCATGGGTGATTGCGGCCGACGGCACCCCCAGTTCGCAGCACGAAAGCGAACGCTTCGACGCCGCTGGGGTCAGGGGGTATGCCGAGTATGTCGCGGACGCCATTGAGCGCCTTCGTGATTACTTTGGACCGGTGGCGCTGACCTGGCCGTACACCATCTGGAACGAGCCGAACAATCACCAGAACGCCGGTCAACACTACGCCTGCGGCAGCGGCGCAGCGTATGCGGAACTCTATGCCGCGGCCCGTGCCGCCGTGGCCGCGCGCTTTGGCTCCGGCGTGGTGGCTATTGGCGGCCCGTCGCTCGACGCGATTGACACCGGCGCCACGCTGAATCCCGACGGTAGCCGGACCTGCGGGAATGCGCCCGATGTGGACTGGTCGACGTATCTACGCGCTGTGGACTCAGCGTCCTTCCACGACTTCCTGACGTGGCACTGGTACGGGATGCATCGCATTGGCGAAACATCGTCGTCCGACGTCCTTCGAACGCGTCTCTCGTGGTTCGAAACCCGCGTGCGCTTGATTTCAGGAATCGCCGCCGGACGACCCCACTACGTGGAAGAAATCAACTTCAACGGCGATCTTGCGGTCGATCCGTTGGTCCATGCGCCGATCAACAGCGCGTTTCTGGCCTCCGCCACCGTGCGCGCCGTGCGGCAGGGTGCGAGCGGCCTGCTGGTATATAAGGGCACGCGCGACCCATCGGGAAAGTCGCCTCGCGGTGAACCGGACTTTGGTCTGTGGTCCAGCGCGATTGGCGACCCTCCGACGCCGGCGTTTGGGGTGATGCAGTTGGTTCGGCGGTTCATTGCGGGTTCCGGGCGACTCACCCGGGTTGACGTGCGCGGACCGGACCTCGATGCGCTGGTCGTCGACACCGACCAGGGACCGCGCGCGGCTGTCGTAAATCTTTCGCCACGCCACCGAACTGTGCGCGTGTCTGGGTTGCCAGCGGCGCCTGCGGTCTCCGTCAGCGGTGAAACAACCTGGACTCCTTCCTGGTTCGACGGAACGTCGGTTTTCGTCCCAGGCTATGGATTGGCTGTAATTGATGGCTCGCTCGCCGGGCTTGCTGCTCTTCCGACCGTCGAGCGCGGCCGCCGGACGTATGACACCCAGTGTTCGGCGTGTCACGGCGCCACACCCGCCGGTGCGCATGCGCCAGCACTGGCGGGCACCTCGCGAGCCACGGTTGACGGCTCGCATGCTGCCGGCTTTCTTACGCACGGCGAGCGGATTAATCTGGCGAGCTTCTTGTCCGGCTGGCGATCCGCTGGCCACGTCGTCACGGGAACCGTGCACGATGCGAACGGGAGCCCTATCTCGGGGGCACTCGTAATCGCCGCCGGCTTCGACTCCGGGACCGCGGCGTGGACTGACGCCGCGGGGAACTTTCAGTTGCGAGTGTCCGATCCGCTGGCCAGCGTCACCTCGACTCCTCGCCGGCTCCTGGCCCTCCACACAGACCACGGCGCTGTCGATGCGCCCATCAGCGTTACGGCCAGACCGTCCGGGCCTGAGGTCACATTCGCGCTTCACGCGCCAAAGACTGGCCAGCGCCCCCTTCTTGCCTCCAGCTATTTTGTCAACGAAGGAGACCGCATCCATAGACTGGGCACTGCAAGCGCGGACGCCTCCGAGATCTGGGCCGTTGCGGCAAGCGGCGGTATCGCTCGCCGACTCGTGCCGGAGCCGGGGTCCGCGCTCGGTAGTCGTCAGACACACGTTGCAGCCGCGGACGCCTCAGCGGCCGCAGGCAATTGGGTTATCGCCGCTATCGGCTCAAATGGCGCAGTGGCGCTTCGACCCGTGACCACCGGATGAACAGCTTGTGCAAGCCGGCACGACGCCGAGCACTCCATGCAGCACGGCCAGCAGCCTAGGACTTGCCCAGATCGTCCAGATCAAGCTGATTGATGAACTCGCGAAACACCTCGAGCTTTTCTTCCGCCACGGGCTCACCCTCACCAGACTCATCGCCCGAAACGTCCGGCTCGAAACCAGCCTCGTTGAGCACTGACGGTTCCACCAGAATCGGTGCGTTCGCTCGAACCGCCAACGCGATGGCGTCGCTCGGTCTGGAGTCGAGCTCGCAACGGCTGCCGTTCATGTCCAGCACGATGGTTGCAAAGAACGTCGTGTCCACCAGGTCGGTCACGACAACGCGCTCAACGGACCCTTGCACCGACTCGATCAGCTGCTTGAGGAGGTCGTGGGTCAGCGGACGCGGAACCTCGTGGTCTTGTAGCTTTACGGCAATGGCGTCGGCCTCGCCCTGACCAATGACGATCGCGAGATAGCGCGGTCCACCCCGTTCCTTCAGCACCACCACACGGCTGGGGCTGATCAGATTCACCCGCACGCTGTCCACGATCATTTCGATCATGTCGAAATCGCCACTCCCGCTCCAAGCGACGTTCTAACAGGTTTGGCGCGTACCTTCATGGTATCAGCGGCCATCTGCGGATCGAACGCGCGGCGTCACGTGGCGTCCGGGACGCTCAGATCGAATTCGTCGTGCAGCAGCTCGGTCGCGCGCGCCACCTGCGACTTGTCTACCAGGCAGGTGAGTCGAATCTCGCTGGTCGTAATGCTGACGATGTTGATGCCGGCAGCCGCCAGGGCCCCGAACATCCGAGACGCGATTCCCGGCGTGCTCTGAATGCCCACACCCACAATGCTGACTTTGCCTAACTCAGTGGACGCCGCCACGTCGCGGGCGCCGATTTCCGCCGCCACCGGGCGAATAAGGTCGAGCGTGGCATCTAGGTCCGTTTCGGCGATTGTGAACGAAAGGTCGGTCACCCCGCCGTCCGAGACGTTCTGCACGATGACGTCGATGTTGATGTGGCGGTCGGCCAGGGGCTGGAACAAGGCATGCGCCAGACCCGGCCGATCGCTGACGCCGCGTATCGTGACCCGCGCCACGTCGGTGTCGTGCGCAACGGCGCGCACTCGCTGCATGGTCTCGATTGGAACCGCTGATTCAGCCACAATTTCCGTCCCTGGTGCATCGCTGAAACTGGAACGTACCACCACTGGCATGCCGAAGTGTTCGGCAATCTCGACCGCGCGCGGATGCATGACACGTGCGCCGAGCTTTGCCATCTCCAGCATTTCGTCATAAATCACCAGATCGAGCTTACGTGCGTCCGGCACGATGCGCGGATCGGCGGTGAAGATGCCGTCCACATCGGTGTAGATCTCGCAGCGGTCGACGCCCAAGGCCACCGCCAAGGCCACTGCCGAGGTGTCCGACGTTCCCCGCGCGAGCGTGACGATGTCGCCACCAGGCCCCAGACCCTGAAACCCGGCCATTACGGGTACACGCCCGGCATCGAGTTCCGCGCGGATTCGCGTGGGCTCGATCTCCGTGATTCGGGCGCGACCGTAGCGGCCGTTGGTTCGGATACCGGCCTGAGGGCCCGAAAGCGCGACCGCGTCGCGCCCAAGTTCGTGCAGGGCCATGGACGTCAAGGCCGCAGATACCAGTTCGCCGGTGGACAGCAGGAAGTCCAGTTCCCGCGAGCTCGGCCGAGTGGCCAAGCGCTGCGCCGCCGCAATCAGATCGTCGGTTGTGTCGCCCATGGCCGACACGACGAGGGCCACTCGATCACCTTGCGACAGTGAGTCATGTATCCGCTCGGCCACGATTCGAATCCGCTCGCTGGTTGCAAGCGACGAGCCGCCAAACTTCTGGACAAGTAGTGCCACGTCGAACCCAGACATCAAAGGCGCGAACCCACGATGCTAGCAATCAACACGCGCCCGTTGGCAGGTAATCGCCCAGTTCGGTTGCGGTGAGGCCCAGCCTAGGCGGCGTCCCCGCGGCCGCTGTGGCCGTCCATGACTTCAAGGGCCAGGTTCACGATCCGCCGCTGATAGTCGGCCAGCGACCAGCGCGAGGCGCGACGACGTGCCGCATTGGCAATTTCTGAGCGACGCCGACCGTTCCGAGCCAGTGCCAATGTGGCGTCCGTCAGTTCGTCCAGCGTGCGCCATCGATATCCGCTGCGACCAGGTTCGACGATTTCCCGCAAGCCGCCGCCGTCAAACACGACCGGGACAGCGCCGGACACCATGAGTTCCGCCACCGCCATGCCAAAGTGCTCGAACCGCTCAGGGGCCCGGTGTTTCGACTCGCCGAACCCCGCCGCGTGCCAGCCAATGGCGGCGTGCATCCGCAGCTCGTTCACAGTCGCTTCGGCGGCGTTCGGATAGAGGTCGATCGGCAGACCACGCGCCGCCTGTTCCACCTCGCGCAGGTAGGCCAGGTCCGCCGGACGCTGGCCGACGCCACCCACCAGCGCCAAGCGCCAACCAACCAGCCCGCGATCGCACAGCTTGCGGAAGGCGCGCACCATCGCCAGGTGCTTCTTGTTGTGGCTGCCGACGAAAAAGCGCCCGATCGATACGATCAGCGGCCGCCGGGTTTGCCGGCGTTGCGGGTCTGCGACGACCGGCGGCTCAATAACCGGCCCGGTAACGCCCCAACGCCGGCGCAGCCACGATGCGGTGAAGTGGGAGTTGGGCGTCACGACGTCGTATGAACGGAGTGCTTTGGCGTATCGCTCCTCGCGGTCGTCGCTTGCCCAGGTCGCCAGTGCCGGTGCCAGCTGCCGCGTCGTGCGCTGAAACAGGCGCCGTGGCGGAGGACCCTGTTCCTCGATCGAGCCAAGCGCCAGCCCCAGCAGTCGGCTTTCGCGCTCATTCGTCCCCAGCGATGCCGCTGAATGCACCACCAGTTCGCGGCACCCGGGTGGGACCTCGACCCAGGGGCTCGGCGCAAAGTCGCCCTTGGCCCCAGCCAGTCCGTCGGTCAGCGCTTGGCCCGCGCCAGTCTGAATTGTGTAGGCCCTCTCCACATCGGTCATCGCACTTAACCACAAGCGGAGGCAAGCGCCTTCGCCGACACCGATTCGTCCGGCGCCATCAGACTGCCGATAGCGGACGCGCTGATGAACCTCGGTCCCGAACCAGCCTGATTGCTCGTACGCCGCGCCCAGATTCCGGGCCAGCCTTCGCAGCGCTTGTCCGGCCATGCGCCGCACACGATTGCCATTTCGGGCTGGAAAGTAGACAAATCGCATTGACGGCAAGCCACGACCATCAACGAGGCTGTGATGCGTCCCATTGACGAAGAGGTCCGCGTCACCTGCTAGGTCGCGTCCTGAGAGTTGCGGCCGTTCCGGCAGTGTGCGGAATCTCACCCCATCCAGATCGACGGCGGCTCGCTCAACCACCTTGGTCCAGCTCAACGGACGGTGCGACACCACGCTGACCGTTCCCAGCGACCGCAACGCACTGGCCGCGCTGAGGACCTGTCGCTCGCCGCCACCCAGGGTCTCCAGCCAGCCGTCGAACAGAACAATGCTCTTTTCCATCAAATTGACACCGTCAAGTCGTCCGGGGCCATCCGCCGCAAGGGCTGACCAGGTTTATGCGAGGCGATATCCCGCAGGGCACGCTTCAGTCGAAGCAGCGTCAGTCGTACGCCCCGCGCAGCAGGTACCACCGTACTCGCAAAACATCGACCAGCATTAAGACCGCATCCGACAGCGGACGAACCTTGCTCATCGGTACGTGCCGCCACTCGACTGGGATTTCGACGGTCTGCCAGCCGCGACGGCGGGCGATAGCCAACAGTTCCACGTCGAAGGCGGTAACCCGCTCCTGCTGTATGACTTCTCCATCGGCCGGATAGAGCCGAGCCCGACGAAAGATTTCCTCGGCCGCATCCGCCGAAAAACCCTTGAAGCCACATTGCGTGTCGCTGAATCCGCTGACGCCGAGCCAACTCACCAAACGGTTGAATCCACGCCCCAGCGCATGGCGGTACCAGGGCTCGTCGAATCGCTGTGACAGATCTAGTTCCCGCGAGCCGATCGCAACGTCGGCACCGCGTCGCACCTCGTCGACGATGCGTTCAACGTAAACGAGCGGTACCGCCAGATCCGCATCCATGAACAGGCGAACGGCGCCACGCGCTGCGAGCATGCCGCGCGCCACGGCCGCGCCCTTGCCGCGGTGTGCCTCATTCAGCACCACAGAGGCAACCGCACCGCTGCCTTCCGTCTCGTTTGCCCAGGTACAAGCTATCTCAAACGTGGCGTCCGTTGATCCGTCGTCCACGACCACGACTTCAACCCGCGTCTGACGGCCGGCGGCCCACTGGTCAATCGCGCGCAGAGTGGCGCCCAAACGATCCTCCTCGTCGAACGCTGGGATGACGATTGAGAGTTGTATCGGGGCATCGCTTGCGCTAGTCACGCGCTGCTTTTGCTCTTTTCCGGGACATAGGCTCTGAACAGACGGTCATCGGCAGTGCCACGCCACCCGCACGTCAAGGCACTCACGGAGCACTCGCCGACGGCCGCAGGGCCGGCGGCAGGCCGCGGCCGGTTAGGTCTTGCACGTGGTCTCGTTGCCAGCGCAGCCAGCGGTTCGCGCGCTCGGCCTCTTCGCGCACTCGGGCCGGCGCGGTTCCCCCGAGCGACACTCGGCGCGCGACCGCACCCTGAAGTTCCAGCCGATTCCGTACATCTCCTGACAGCCTCTCATCGGCCTCGACAAAGTCAGCCTCGTCCAGGTCGGCCAGCTCAACGCCCCGGTCCTCGGCCAGGCGAACCAGCCGACCCACGGCTGCATGCGCGTCGCGAAATGGCACGCCGCGCTCCGTCAGGTAGTCGGCAATCTCGATTGCCGTCGGATGCCCCAGGCTCGCCACTTCCGCCATGCGCCTTCGGTTTACCGTCAGAGTGCGCAAAGCGCCCGTGAGGGCCCGTAGCGCCCCCACGACATCGTCCTCGACCCGGAACACGGCACGTTTGTCCTCTTGCATATCCAGGGCATAGCTGAGGGGCACTCCCTTCAACGTCGCCTGCCAGCCGACGGCGGCACCGGCAATGGCCCCGGCCTTTGCACGTGTCAGTTCGGCAACGTCTGGATTGAGCTTTTGGGGCAACATGCTGCTGCCGGTCGCAAACGCATCGTCAAACCGGACCAGGCCGAACCCTGGTGACGCCCAGATAACCAAGTCCTCTGCCCATCGTGACAAGTGCCCGCTGAGCGTCACGCAGGCCTGCAGCACCTCGCTCACGAAATCCCTGTCGGACACGGCATCCAGGCTGTTGCGCGCAACCTGGCTGAAGCACAGCTCCTCCGCCACAAATTCCCGATCGATATCGAAGGCTACGCCTGCCACCGCACCGGCTCCCAGCGGGCACACGTCGGCCACGGTGAAGGCATACAGGATGTTGTCCACATCGCGTCGGTGCATTTCGAACAATGCCAGGAAGTAGTGCCCCAGCGTGACAGGCTGCGCGACCTGGAGGTGAGTGAACGCTGGCGCAACGGTCTCGGCCTCCTCTTCGGCCCGCTGCGCGAGTACGCCCAACAAGTCCAGGACCGCCGTTGCGAGACGAAGACAGAGTCCCTTGCAGTAGAGCCGGAAATCCGTGGCGACCTGGTCGTTACGGCTGCGCGCCACGTGCAGGCGTCGGCCATCGTCTCCGATCCGCTCGGTCAGCTCCCGCTCGACGTAGCTGTGGACGTCTTCATCGTCCGCGGTCAGGGGAGGGCCGCCGGTCCGATCAAGATCCGTCAGCAGTGCGTCAAGAGCCTTGACCAAGGCGTTCGCGCTACTGGCCGGAATGATCTCCTGCCGGCCCAGCATCGCGGCGTGGGCACGGCTGGCCACGATGTCTTCGCGGTACATGCGGCGGTCCACGGGAAACGAGCGCGTAAAGGCACGCGCGACATCCGCCGGCGGTTTGTCGAAGCGGCCACCCCACATAGGCGCGGCCTATCTCAACCGACGGGGCGCCGGGAGTTGGTCAGGCGCCTCGCGCTGCGTCCAGCGCATCCAGACCTTCGTCGAGTTCGTCCATGGTGATCGTCAGCGGCGGCACGATGCGGATCGTGGCCGGCCCGGCCTTGATGAGCAGCAGCCCGTTACTTCGAGCCTTCTCCACCGCCTCGGTCGCCACGTCCTCGGATTCCAGGTCAAAGCCGATCATCAGCCCCAGGCCGCGCACGCCGGTAATCCGCGCGCCCTGCCCGGCGCTATCCCGCAGACGTGCTTGCACGTGCTCACCCTTAGCCCGCACTTCGTCAAGGAACCCAGAGGCCATCACGCGGTCCAGCACCACGCGGGCGGCCGCGCATGCCACCGGGCTTCCGCCGAAGGTGGATCCATGCTCGCCTGGCGCAAGCACGCTTACCGCTTCGCTACTGAGCACGGCACCGATGGGCAGGCCACCGCCCAACCCCTTCGCCAGCCCGATCAGGTCCGGCGTAACGCCGAAGTTCTCGTAACCGAACAGACGACCCGTGCGCCCGATCCCCGTTTGGACCTCATCGAAGATCAGCAGTACGCCGTGCTCGTCGCAGACCCGGCGCAGCCCCTGCACGTAGTCCACGTCCGCCATTCGCACGCCGCTCTCGCCCTGGACCAGTTCAACCATGACCGCTGCCGTGGCTGACGAAATCGAGTCGTCAACGGCATCCAGGTCGTTCAGCGGCACGTGCGTGAATCCTGAGGGCATGGGCTCGAACGGTTCCTGGTAGGCC
>VXPS01000377.1:13782-18260 GCA_009839425.1 Chloroflexota bacterium | reverse complement strand
GCCGCCGTCGGCATCGTGACCGATGGCGACGGCGACCGGTTGGGGGTCGTTGACGAGCACGGCGAGTTTGTGGATCAACTGCGAACGATTGGGCTGCTGGCGTACTACTTCCTGGAGCACGCAGGATCGCGACAGCCGCTGGTGAAGACGCTGACGACCTCGTCGATGCTGGAACGCCTGGGCCAGCAGTACGACGTCCACGTCGAGGAAGTCGGCGTGGGCATGAAGTTCGTGGCTCCGGCGATGCGTGACCTCAACGCCGTCATGGGCGGCGAGGAAAGCGGCGGGTACGTGTTCCAGCCGCACATGCCCGAGCGGGACGGCGTGGTGGCGGGGCTGTATTTCCTCGATCTGATGGCGCGCGAGGGCAAGACGCCGGCCGAACTTGTGGCCATGCTCTTCGAAGAGCTCGGGCGCGAGTACCACTACGCGCGGTATGACCTGGAGTTCCCAGCCGAAGCCCGAGCCGAAATCGAAGGGCGGGTGAAGGCCTGGCTGCCGAGCGTCATCGACGGGTCGACCGTCCTGCGCCGAAACGACATGGACGGCTTCAAGTACTACCTGGACGATGAGAGTTGGCTGCTGATCCGCTTCTCGGGCACCGAGCCGTTGCTCCGTGTCTATACGGAGACGACGTCGAAAGATCGCGTGGCGACGTTGCTGGAAATAGGGGCGAGCGCCGCAGGCGTCGAAGTCGGGTCGGGATGAGCGATCAACACGTGACGGTCGTCGCCAAGCCCTGGGGTCGCGAGGTCATTTACGCGTCCACAGAGCTGTACATCGGCAAGATCATCGAGATCAACGCCGGCGCGCGGCTCAGCCTGCAATACCACGAAGCGAAGGACGAGACGATCTACGTGCTGGACGGGCGGCTGCGACTAGTGATCGGCGATTCGGCCAACGCGCTGGAAACGCACGACCTGGACGAGGGCGCCAGCGTGCGCGTGCATACCGGGAAAGTGCACCGCTACGAGGCGCCGCACGGGGACGTGCGCGTACTGGAAGTCTCGACCCCACACCCCGACGACGTGGTGCGGCTGGTGGACGACTATGGACGCGAGGGTACGTCGGCGCCCTGACGTTCGGCCCGGATGGCCGTAGCGCGCCTGTGATGGGCTAGCGCGATCGCCTCCGCCACTAGGTAGACGGCGGCAATGGCCGTCCCGACCAGCAGCACGGTGAGGACGCTGCGCGGCGAGTCGTGCGCGAACGCGTAGCCGGTGACCGTTGCGACCAATATGACGGCCAGACCCATCCAGACGCGCAGGTGACCGGCGCCGATGTGCAGACTGGCGGTCACCGCGGCGATGGCCAGGAGAGCGGCGGCCGCAACGTAGAGGGGGAGCAATTCGACGTAGGGCGGGTAGCGGTCGCCGAAGACCAGGCCGTACACGCCTTCCGGCCAGACCAGGATGATGAGCGCGGACGCGCCGGAAACCGTGGCCATCAGCAGGAGGCTCGCCAGGTAGGCGCGGATGACGCCCGCGCCGGCGGCAGCTCGCCAGACGACGAAGGGCAAGAGCACGATCCCCACCATCATGCCGCTCCAGAAGACGATGCGGCCGATTAGCGCGAGGGCCGCATAGGCAGCGGCTTCATCGGGGCTGAAGTAGGCCTTCACGGCCAGTACATCCACATGCAGCAGGCCAGCCAGGGCGAAGAGGATCAGTGCGACACGAACATGATCCGAGATTCGCAGCGGCGACGATTCCTGCTCGGCCGGAACGTCAGGCTGATTCAAGACCCGTCGGGCACTCAGCCAACCGAAGACGATGCCGGCGAACGCGGACGCCGGACTCGCCAGCAGGGCGCCGGTGGCCCCGCCGCCGGTCAGCACGGTGACGGCGCCAACCACCAGCCGCCCCAACCCGTGCGCGGCCAGGGCGAAGCCGAGACCGACGAATTCGCGCGCGCCCTGGGTGATGCCGCGCGCCACCGGTTCGAACGTCAGAGCGCCCGCAGCGACCCCGGCAACCACGACCGGCCATGGCGAGGTCAGTTGCAGCGCGGTCTGAATGAGCGGCGATAGCGCCGCAATACCGAGCATGAGGATCAGCGAAACGAGGCCGGTCCGGCGGACGATCGTTCGCGTAACGGCGCGCAGTTCGTTTAAGCGGCCCAGGGCAACGAGTTCGGCAGCGCGCCGCGCCACGAGCGTCTGAATGACCTGAGCCGGGGTTACCAGCAGCGACAATGCGCCGAGCACCGCAAAGGCCTCGGCGTATGCGCGCGGCTCCAGCCCGCGGGCCATGATGAGCTGAAACGCAGAGGTTGCGGCGCTCCCGAGCAGGAGAAACGGCGCCAACTGGCCGTTGTCGCGCAGGATCGTCCGAACGATGCGCGGGGCCGACGCCGAAGCGTCGACCTCAGAGGTGTCGAAGCTGGTGTTCAGTCCTTGTAGTCGTCCCGGGCCGGGCTCCAGGCCTCAATCAGAAAGCAGCGGCTGGTAGCGGTTGCCTCGTGGGGTACGCCGGACGGAACGCACCAGCAATTGCCCGGCTCAATGGTATGAACGACGTCGCCGATCTTGAGGTCAAACGTGCCCTCGATGCAGTAGCCGATCTGTTCGTAGACGTGGTCGTGCAGAGGCACGACGCCGCCTTCCTCCAGGTGAATCTCGGCAAACAGCATCGTCTCGCCCCATAGCAGGGTGCGCCGGCGAACGCCGGGCATCATGTCGGCGAGGGGTCGGTCAGCGTTCGAAACTATTGGCACGATCCGTCTCCCTTTCACTCACACTTGGCGCATTGTCGCAAGCCGCACGGTTCCGGTGGGCTATTCGGTTGGCGGGCGGCCGAGGCTTTGGCGTATCAGTTCCAGACTAGGTTCCTCGCCCCGCACCTGGAGCTGAGGCCAGTCGCCCTTCAGCCCTGTCTCGGAAGAGATGCAGACGATCTCGGCGTTCGGATCCAGCTTGCCTTCCCGGGCCAAGCGAGCCGTGACGGCAAGCGGAACAGCCCCGGTCGGTCCGACCCACAACCCCTCGGTTTGGGCTAGGCGGCGCTGCATGTCTAGCGTCTCCTCGTCGGATACGTCTCCGGCCAGTCCGTTCTGTTCACGAATACGTCGCAGCGTGAGCCGGCCCTTGGCGCCCATGTCGCCCACGGCGGTTCCTTCGGCCACGGTGTATCCGATCGTTTTCGCCCGTAGTTCAGCACCGGTTCGCCAGGCTTCGGCAATGGTGTTGGCCTCGGTGGACTGCGCGGAGACCGGCCGCGGCGGTTTCTTGATGCGGCCAGTAGCGGCAAGGGCCACCCACGCGCGCTGTCCGGCCAGCAGCGTCTCGCCCATTCCAACCGGGTACACCATCAAATCCGGCGCGCGGCCAAGCTGCTCGTAGGTCTCAAGGGCAATGGACTTCTTGCCGTCCTGCTTGAAGGGATTGCGCGTGGCGCCGCCGTCGAAGAGCCAGCCGCGATCCACGGCGGCGTCGAAGTGCCGGATCATGTCGTCGTAGACACCCTCGTACCAGATCACGTCGCTGGCCACGCCCGCGAGGTGAGCCATCTTGGCCGCCGTGCTACGCGTGTAGCAGCACACCAGGCCGCGAAGCCCGGCGCGCGCGGCGTACGTGGCGATGGAGGAGGCGGCGTTCCCAGTGGACACGACGCCCACGGCATCGAACCCGAACTGGCGGGCGCACGCGACGGCCGTCTGGCTGGATCGGTCCTTCACGGTCCCGGTGGGGTTGGAACCTTCGAACTTAATCCAGAGTCGGCGCAGGCCGAGTTCCGCGCCGAGGCGCGAAATCTGAAAGAGCGGCGACAGTTGCTCGCCCAGGGTGACGAAGTTGGTGCCGTCCTGCACAGGCATCCACGCGGCGTAGCGCCAGACGCCCGTTCGATGGGGCTGAACCAGTGGCTCGTCCTTCAAGCGCTGCAGGTCGTATTCGATCTCCAGCAGCCCGCCACAGGCCTGGCACGCCAGGCGGTATTCGAGCGCGTGGGACTGCTGGCAGTCAACGCACCGAAGGTTGGTGGCTGCGGATTCGGAGCGCACGGGTCCGGTCGGTGAATTGCGGGAAGCGACAGGGTACCGCCCCTGATGCGTCGAACGCCTTGCCGGGGGGAGCCGGCAAGGCGTTCGGAAGGGAAGGAGTGCCCCGAGTTAGTTCAGGCTGGGTGTCGGGATCCGCGCGTGCCGCCGGGCACAGGCGGCGCATTGGGTGGTGCCCGGCAAGAGATCGAGGCGAAGCGGCTCAATCTGGCCGCCGCAGTCCTGGCACTGGCCTGGGCTTTCGCCGCTCGGCAACGCGCCGAGCACGTTCTGGATGGCCACTTGCAGGTCGCGAGCGGATGCGTCGTGCGCGCTATCGGCCAAACCGGCAATCTGTGTTTCGCTCATGGGCACACCTGTGCGGGCGATGGCGGGGGGGGCGCGCGGCGGCCCCCCCCCCGCGGGAGCCCGCGGGGGGGGCCGGGGGTTATTAAAAAAAACCAGGCCCCCCCACGCAGAAGAGTGTAGGGATGACGAAGGTT
>VXPS01000377.1:0-13772 GCA_009839425.1 Chloroflexota bacterium | reverse complement strand
CGCCACATCCTCCTCGCGTTCGCTCCCCGGCGCCCCCCCCGGCGCCTCGGGGGGGGGCGGGGCCCGCGCCCCCCCCCCCCCCGCTCGGTCGCCGAGTCCTAGGCGGACTCGATGGCAATGCTGGCCGCCCTGGCCTCCTCGGCCTTGGGGACACGCACGGTCAGAACACCGTTCTCGTATCGAGCGCCCGCGCCAGCCGCCGTGATGCGCACCGGCAGGGGAACGCGGCGGTAGAAGCGGCCGGCGCGCCGCTCACGCACGTGATACCGGCTGCCCTCGTCCGACTCAGCCTGCGATCCGTCGTCGTGCGCGCCCTGAATGATCAGGTCACCATCGGCGGTCGTAATCTGAATCTCGTCGGGCTGGAAGCCCGGCACCGACGCGCGAACGACAACCGCGTCGTCCGTCTCCTCGATGTCCACCGGCGGCAGCCAGCCGGGGCTGTCGTGGAAGGCCAGCCGGAAGGGCCGGGCAAACCACTCGTCGTCGAAAAATCGGGGGGCGATCGCCTGGCGGCGAGCCTGCGGCCGCCAACTTCGGATAGCAAAGGTCATTTGAGAGCCTCCATGCAGCTCAATTAACTGCTGACGATTGGATCATAAGACTTGAGTCTATACATGTCAAGTACCAAGTGGAGAATACCTGCGTGTTATTCGCGCAAGTCTGCTGGGCGGCGCGCGCAAGGCGTTCGAAGATCCGGGAGGCAGCACGACTACGTCGAGCGGGAAGCGAAACTTCGGTCAGAATCCGGCGGGCGCGTCCAACCCAAGCCGGTCCGCCATCGCCGTCAGCGGGTCGATTACGCTGGCCGGGTAGGCGATGCCGTTGGCGACCCGATCCTCGAACAGCTCCCATTCGGGTTGCCCGGGCATCTGCACCATTTCGAAGCCGGCCGCGGGCGGGAGCGCGTTTACGGCCCCGCTCTGCGCATCCATGGCCGTGCGGAAGTCGCCGAGCGGCAGAAACGCGTCGACGTCAAGGGTCAGAAAGAACAGGCTTCCGCGCGGCACCCGATTTACTGGGTCCAGCGCGCCCTTGATCAGCGTCGCGCCGTCGCCGGAGAGTACGCCGGCCATCAGATCGTGCACCAGCCCGATCCCGTAGCCCTTGGGGCCACCGGCGGGCAGTACGTACGCGAGCTTGGAGGCATCGGTGGTTGGATTGCCTTCGCTGTCGGTGGCGACGCCCTTCGGCAGAGTGCCGGTCGTGGTCCCCACCATGTGCAGTTTGTTCAGGGCATACGCCCCCGAGGCCATGTCCAGCACCACCGGCTGCGACCCGTGCGTAGGAAAGGCCCAGGCCAGGGGGGTATTGCCCGTGGCCGGCTGTCGGCTACCGGTGGCGAGCATGCAAGGACCGGCCATGTTGCTGGCGGCATGGCCGATCAGACCGGCGTCCGCCGCCATCAGCGCCCAATAGGCCGCGGCGCCGAAGTGGCCGGTGTCCGACGTGACGGCCACGCCCACGCCGCGCTCCTGTGCGATGTCAATGGCCGCCTGCATGCCGGCCCGTGCGCCCAGTTGTCCCAGTGAGCGGTCGCCGGTCACCCGGGCGGCGCCGTCCGATCGGCTGACGCGAATGTCGGGCGTGGGGTTGATTGCGTCAATTTGGAGGGCTTCGGTGTAGGCGGCGAGCAACCGTGTCCCGTGGGAGAACACGCCGCGCAGGTCGCAGTGCACGAGTGTCTCCACGACAAAGGCCGCGTCGTCGCGGGGCACGCCGGTCGCGGTCAGCGCGTTGGTTCCGAAGGCGCGCATCGTGTCAGCGGCAACTCTTAGTTCGCCAATGTCGTAGCGCAGCCGGTCGCTCATGCGTCCCACTCTGGTTCCACGCCGTAGGCGCGGCCGGTTTCGGCCACGGGGTCGAGCAGTCCGCTCGGATAGCCAATGCCGCGCTCGAGGGCGTCCGCGCGCCTGAGCCACTCAGGTTCGCCGGGAACCAACACGCGGTCGAATCCCTCGGCCGGGCGCAACGCGTGGATCGCGTCAATCGTCTCGTCCATGTCGGCAACGAATTCGGCCAAGGGGCGAAAGGCCTCGACGCGGATGGCCAGGAACACCTGGCCGACGGTCCCCAGATGGTCGGGCGTCCGATTCACCGCGGCAGTGGCCCCGGCCAGGATGCCGGAGAGTGTCTCCATGACGATGCCGAAGCCGAATCCCTTCGGTCCGGCGAACGGATTGAGCCAGACGAGTTGGTTCGGGTCGGTGGTGGGATTGCCTTCGGCGTCCACGCCGACATCCGCAGGAATCGACTGCCCGGTCGCTGCGGCCACGCGGACTTTCCCGAGTGCCGAAAACCCGACGGCCATGTCGGCAACGACCGGAAAGTTCCTGCCGGCCGGAAGCGCCCAGGCTATCGGCCCGTTGGTCAGAGCCGGTGTACGGCTCCCAAAGGCCAGCACGCCGGAGGCACCGCCGCCGCTGCTGGTGACAAAGGCCACGCATCCGGCCTCGACCGCCTGCAGCGCCCAGTGCGCCGCCGGTCCGAAGTGACGACCGTTGTGCACACAAACCAATCCCGCCGCGCCCTCGTTCGCCAGGTTGATGGCTCGCTGCATCCCGACCTGAGCCGACACGGCCCCGGGGGCACCGCCGGCGTCGAGCGCGGCCGTCGCCGGCCGTTCCTGAAGTGTCCTGATTGTGGCGTCGGGCACCACAAGCCCGGAGCGGATTTCAGCCGCATACGGCGTAACGCGAGTGACCCCGTGGGAAAACACGCCGCGCGCGTCGGCTTCCACCAGCACGTCGGCGATCAGGGCGGCCCGGTCCTCCGGCACGCCGGCCGCATGCATCACGTTCGTTGTGAACACGCGCATGCGATCAACCGGCACGCGCTGACCAACGGCGGCCTGCGCGAAGTCGGCGCTCATGGGTTAGCCGCGATGGAAGCCCTGATCGACTCGCCCAAAACTCTCGCGCCAGTGCGAATCTCACCGTGCGGGGCGTGGCTGAAGGCCAGCCGAATCGCGCCTAGTCCGTCGCCATCCACTCGAAAGACCGAACCGCTACGGACGAGCACACGTGATTGTTCGCAGCGCCGCATTACGTCGTCCAGCAACTCGGGTCGTCGCAGCGTCAGCCAGACGAAAAAGCCGCCATTCGGTCGGTGCCAGGTCGCCAGGTCGCCGACGTGCTCATCCAGCGCCGCGAGCATGATGTCGCGGCGCTCGCGGTAAATGTCCTGCAGGCGCGCGATCTGCTCTTCCATGTGCTCGCGCATGAACTCCGAGGCCAGTGCGGACGCAAACGGACTGGTGCCACCATCAGTCTTGAGCGGAAGGATCCGGTCGGTCAGCGGGGCTGCAGTTAGGATCCAGCCGAGCCGGATACCCGCCCCGAGGATCTTGGAGAAGGTGCCGGCGCGGGTCACCAGGCCACTGCCGCCGTCCAGTTCGTACATCGATGGCGGGCGTTCGCCGTCGTAATGCAGTTCGTAGTACGCGTCGTCCTCAAACACGGGCACGCCATGTCGGTGGCAGATCTCCAGCACCTCCAGGCGACGCTCGCGCGTGATTGTGCTGCCCATTGGATTCTGGAAGGTCGGAATCGTGTAGAAGATGGCGGGCTGCCGGGTGGCAAAGAGCTCGTCCAGGGCATCCGGCTTCGGGCCATGGGCATCCCAGGCCACGTGCGCGCCGTGGTCACTGACGCGCCGCACAAACAGGGCGCCGAACGAGGCATGGTCCAGAGCGATGATCTGATCGCGGTTGACGAAGGTGCGCAGCACCATGTCAATAGCCTGACCGGACCCGTTAGTAATGATGATCTGGTCGCGGTCGACCTCAAGTCCCTCGAGAATCCGCAGCTTTTCGCGAACGACATCGATCAGTTCCAGGCTGCCCTTGCGGCGGCCATAGAGGAGGGCCGGATAGTTTTCGGGTAGCGCGTTGCGCGCGGCCTCAACCATTCCCTCCAGAGGGAGGGCCTCGTTGGCGGGCTGGCCGACCAGCAGATCCGCCACGATGTCGTCCGGTGCGCCGGAAGCGGAGACCATCGTGCCCGGGGCGGCGCGCTGACGAGCCTCGTCACTCAGGCAGCATTCGAAGTCGAAGATCTCAGCCACGGCGCCGTCGGACCGCGAGGGTCGGCTAATAGATGCCGCCCCCCTCCAGATACTCGTCCTCGGGTTTAGTGGCCACCGGAATCGGGCGGTTTTCGCACACGATGGCTTCGGTGGTCAGGGTCATGATCCCAACGCTTACGGCGGCCCGAATGGCCGCGATTTCGATCGCCGCCGGATCGATGATGCCGCGCTCATAAAGGTCGGTGTAGTCGCCATGGACGGCGTCCCAGCCGTGCCAGTCGGGCAACTTGCGGACGCGGTTGACAGTGACCGAGGGGTTGACTCCCGAGTTTCGGGCGATGCGCCGCATGGGCGCCTCCAGGGCGTCAACCAGGATCCGCGCGCCCACCGCCGCGTCACCGCTGAGCTCGTCCGCGACATCCTGCGCCGCTGCTTGCGCACGGAGTAGCGATGTGCCGCCGCCCGGGACGATGCCTTCGCGAAGGGCCACTTTGACGGCCCCGACGGCATCGTCGGCCTTGTCCTTCAGGTGGTTGATCTCCTGCTCGGTGACGCCGCCGACCGCCACGATGCCCACGGCCCCGCCGAGGCGGGCAATCCGGCGCTCGAGCTTCTTCACGAAGTTCGGGTTCGTCTCTTCCTCAAGCTGCGCGCGCAACTGGTTTTGGCGATCCTGGATGTCCGCCTCGTGGCCGGCGCCCTCCAGGACAATGGTGGCTTCGCGGTTGGCCACGACACGCTTGCAAAAGCCCAGCCACTCGAGCGGAACATCCGGCCAGCGAATACCCAGGCTCTCCGACACCACGGTGGCGCCGGTAAGCACGGCCATATCCTCCAGGAGCTCCCGCATCTCGTCGCCAAATGAGGGCGACTGGATGGCCACCACGTTCAGGTTGCCGCGGAGCTTGTTCTGCAGCACGAACGTCAGGGCGTCGTGCCTGAGAATGTTGGATACCAGCAGCAAGTTGCGGTTATCGCTGGACGCGACCTTGTCGAGAATGCTGGTGAGCTGGTCGGCGGTTACCAGGTCCTGGTCGGTAAGCAGGACCCTGGCATTCTCCAGTGAGCCCTGCATCTTGTGCGTATCGGTGACGAAGTAGGGCGAAATCCAGCCCTTGTCGACCTGCATACCCTCGACGTAGCGCGGTTCCAGGCGTTTGCCCCAGCGGTGGTAGTCGACGGTAACGAGGCCGTCGCGTCCGACGCGGCTCATGATTTCGCCGACGATTCGGCCCAGTTCAATGTCGTCGCCGGAAATGGTGGCGACGTGACGGATTTCCTCGGCGTTCTCCACGGGCCGCGCGAGGTCGCGCAGGCGCTCGATCGCGGCATCCCGGGCAAGCCACAGGCCTTCACGCAGCAGCATGGCGTTGGCGCCCGCGGCGATGTTGTACAGGCCCCGGTGCACGATGGCCTGAGCCAGAACGGTGGCGGTGGTGGTGCCGTCCTCCGTCATGGAATTGGTCTTGGCAGCGGCTTCCTTCATGATCTGGATGCCCAGATCGAGAAGCACGTTGTTTACCCGCTCGATCTCGTTGGCGACAGTAACGCCGTCATTGGTGATCTGCGGGGGGCGCAGCGTTCGCGCAAACGCCACGTTCCGGCCACGAGGCCCGAGTGTGGACCCTACGGTGTTGGCAACGATATCGATGCCGGCACGCAGCGTCTCGCGGGCCTCGTGACCGAAGCGGACTTCCTTCTTCTCGGGCGGGGGAAGCTTGTCCCCAATCGTGCCCGGAATATTGGGCAAGGCGGCTCGCTAGCTGATGATGGCGAGGACGTCACGCTCGCTGACGATCAAGTAGTCCTCGTCGTCCAAGCGCAACTCGGTTCCTGCGTACTTAGCGTAGAGAACCTTGTCGCCTTCCTTGATCTCCAGCGGGATCGTCGTGCCCTCGTCGTTCACGCGACCGGATCCGACAGCCAGCACGGTGCCTTCCTGCGGCTTTTCCTTGGCCGTGTCGGGCAGCACCAGTCCGCTGGCGGTCGTCGTTTCGCGGTCTTCAGGCTGAATCAGCACGCGGTCGCCCAGCGGCTTGACCTTGGTCGCAACCGTGGCCATGCAATCTCCTCCGTGGCAGTCCGACGCCAGATTGAACTTCTGCGTCGAGGTTAGGTGGTAGCTGCCGAGTCGTTAGGGGCAGCAGCAGGACATGATAGCCGATGCCGTCGCCAGCGCCGCAACGGACGCGGACGCTCGGCTGCCCGATGGTACCCTACCGTCGCTCGCGTTGCAGCGGGTTCGCGTAGCATGCGGCGTACGTTCCAGGAACCCGTACGCGGGGTGTTGGTGTGACCGCTACACATGAACCGAACGCCGCTCCCACGTCCTTCAACCTGTTGATCCGTGGCGGTACCGTCATCGATCCGGAAGCCGGACCTCCGTATCAGGCAGACGTTGGGGTAAAGGGTGGCCGTATCGCGGCCGTCGGCCCGCACCTGCCCGGGGACGCCGACGAGATTGTCGACGCGCACAGCGCCTATGTCGTGCCCGGCCTCGTCGACTTTCACGTGCACGTGTACTGGGGCGCAACCATCTGGGGCCTGGAGGCTGACAAGATTGGCGCCGCCGGTGGAGCCACGGCGTTTCTCGACACCGGCAGTGCCGGGGCCATCACGCTCGCGGGCTTGCGCCGCTACGTGATCGAGCCCTCACGAACCCGCATTCGGGCACTTGTCAATATCTGCACGGCTGGACTGATTACCACCCTGGGCGAATTGCGCGACCCGCGCTACCTGGACATTGACGGGACCGTTCGCGCGATTGACGCGAATCGAGACATCGCGCCTGGCGTGAAGATTCGCTACTCGGAGAACATCGTTGGCGCAGGCGCGCAGGCCAGGGCCGCGCTTGATGCCGCCGTGGAAGCCGCGGACCAGGCTGGGGTCTGGCTGATGGTGCATATCGGCTATACCCCGGAACCGATCCCGGACATCCTGAAGCGCCTCCGGCCTGGCGATGTCGTAACGCACAGCTACACGCCCCTGGCTGGTGGGCTGGTGGACATGAGCGCCGGACAGATGTTGCCGGCGGTAATCGCGGCACGCGACGCGGGCATCGAGTTCGACATAGGGCATGGCAAAAGCAGTTTCGGCTGGCATACGGCGCAGGCCGCGCTGGACTCGGGCTTTCCACCGGACTACATCAGTTCGGACCTCCACCGCGGCTGCGTGCACGGCCCGGCATTCAGCCTGCCCAACGTAATGACCAAGTTCTGGCTGCTGGGGATGCCATTGGAAGAGATCGTGGCCCGCTGCACGATCGCGCCGGCCAGAAAGCTGGGACTTGACGCCGGCACGCTGCGGGTCGGCGCCGAGGCTGACATTGCGGTCCTGGCGATTGATGAGGGTCCGGTGACGCTCGTGGATTGCACCGGCGCGGAGCGAACGTGGGACCGCGAGTTGCGCGCAGCGCATACGTTTCGCGCGGGAGTTCGGCTGGATCCCTCGATCCTCGGGCCTTCCGAGGAACTGCCGGTCGAGCTTTCCTCGCAGCCCATGACCCGTGACGCCGACGCTTAGGGCTAGTCCTCCAGGTATCGCGCCAGCGCGGTGAAGGCGCGGGCCAATTCCAGACCCTCCTCCTTCTCCATATGCATCACGAGGCCGCGCTCGAAGAGTTCCAGCGTGACCGTTCCGTGGGTTGTCTCTTCGGAGATGGCCACGGCGTTGCTCAAGTAGACCTCTTGGAACACGTGCTCGTGCTGGTGATCGCCGTTCGCTGACGTGCTTTCCACGTGATCGATCCTCCGCCGCGGCCGAACCGCCATCGTAGAAAGTCTACTGAGGTTGTGCCGTCGGCGTCTGGCGGTCGGTCGCTGACCGAGCCTGGGCAGCGATGTAGGGAATCGTGAACGGACCTCGCGGGAGCACGCAAGTTCGGCCTGAATCGCCGACGAGCTCATGGGTGCGTCGGGCGACATCCGAGCAGGGAACGCAGTGGGCGGCGCGAACCTCGTCGTCGGTCAACCCATCGGCGCGCAGGTGCACGGTGGCGCTGGCCAGGACTCGCCCGAAGATCTGGTTCTGCCATTGGTCGCCTCGCACGTGCGGAGCATCCTGGATGGCCCTGACCATCGAACCTGGGGTCTCGTGTTCGCGGAGGATGTGAACGAAGTCTCCGTGCCCGGCGCCCTCGCGGCACTCTGCGGCCATGACAATGTGTCCGCCGGGACGCACGATCTGCGCCGCCGCATCCATGCCCTTCACGGCCTGGTAGAGGTTGAGGTCCAGCGGATACCCGCCGTTGGTGGTGATGACGACATCGTAGGGCTCGGCCACCGGCTGCATGGCCGCCTGCAGGGCTGCCTGGCAACCGGCGTCGTGCGCGGCTTCCAGTGCTCCAGCGAAGATGCCGGTAATTGCACCGTCGCCCGTAATGGTGACGTTGACGCTGAACTCGCAGCCGGCCAAGCGTGCGGCTTCGCGCTGCTCGCGGTGAATGGGATTGCCGGCCAGGCTGCCCCAGCGCGCGTTGGGGTGCCCGATCATTTCGGCGTCGTGGTTGCGCAGGATGCTTGCCTCGCCAGCCAGACCGGGCAGAATCAGCTTGGCTCCGCCGCTGAAGCCGGCGAAGAAGTGCGGCTCGATCAGACCCAGCGTGATGCGAACGTCGGCGTCCAGGTAGCGGCGGTTGATGAGCACAGGCCGCCCCGACGAGGTCTGGCCAATCTCTCGCAAGCTGGACTCGTCGTGGGCATCGTGATTGATGACCCGCAATTGGCGGCGTAAATCAAGGCCAAGCATCCGGTCCAGTTCGTCTCGGCGGGTGGGTCGGTGCAACCCGGTGGCCACCAGCACGTGCATGCGACTGGCCGCGTTACCTCCTAATTCGTCCAGCAGCGCTTCCAGCATCAGCCGGTTCGGCGCAGGCCGTGTGCTATCGCTAATCACAACGACAATGGAACCGTCCGGTGGAACCAGATTGACCAACGGCGGACCGGCGATGGGCCGGCGCAGGGCTTCCCGCAGCGCCTGCGTCGGACCGTCGACGCGGGGTGGATCGCGCGGTTCAATGACGTCGGCGTCCGCCGCGAGGTCAATGGGCAAGACGCCGTCACCGTAGGCCAGATGAACGCGCATTGGAGAGGACTCCCAAAACACTCTGCGGATTTTAGGCCAGCGACTGCGATTCTCGTTATTTTCGTGTTAACATAACGGTCCCTTTCCGCACGGTGTGCGCGGCGGGAGGCGGCTAGACGCAATCACCACGCCGCCCGTCGCCAGGGAATACGAGGTCCAAATGCCAGTCACTCACCGGCGGCGATGATGCGCGCCAGCGTGGACGACTTTGTCCAGCATCTGAAGACCGAGCGCGGCTTGTCGAAGAACACGCTGGCTGCCTATCGGAGCGACCTGCGACAGTTCGAAACGTTCGTGCGGAAGGCAGGTCATAGCGGCTGGGACGTTCCACCCCAGGTCGTTCGCTCGTTCATGACCGACCTCATTCAGCGCGAGTACCGGCAGACGTCACGTGCGCGCAAGCTGGCGGCCGTGAAGGCCCTGTATCGCTACCTGCTGTCTTCGGGGACGGTGGCCACCGATCCCACGGCCGGACTAGACGGCGCCCGCGTGACAAGGCGTCGTCCTCGAATCATCTCCCCCGCGGAGGTTGAGCGTCTGCTGGAACAGGCGGCCGACGCCTCCACGCCCGAGCGCATGCGTGACCGCGCGATGCTGGAAGCCCTGTACGCCACCGGTATGCGCGTCTCCGAACTCGTGGGGCTGGACGTGGAAGACGTGGACTGTTGGGAACGGGAGATCCTGTTGGGGCGCGACGGCGCCAGCGCCCGCACCGTGCCGCTGACGGAGCGGGCGGCCGAGGCCTTGCAGGCCTACCTGACCAACGGGCGCGAGAAGCTGCTTCGTCGCGTCGACGAGCCAGCGGTGTTTCTGAACCATCGTGGCAACCGGCTCACCCGCCAGGGTTTCTGGCTGATCGTCAAGGCCTACGCGCAGCGCTCAAACATCCAGACGCCAATCACGCCGCACACCCTGCGGCACTCCTTCGCGGCTCACCGTCTGCAGGGCGACAGCAGCGTGCGGGAAGTACAGAAGCTGCTGGGCCATGCCAGCCCGGCAACGACACAGGTCTACGCCGAATTGGCGCGGGAGAATCGGCCGCAGGCGCCTGGCGGAACGGGAGGCGGACACCCGGCGTGACCGATGCCGCTCGCGGCGCGGAGGTCCTGCGGGCGGCCGCCGAGCGCACTCCGCCACATTGGGCGGTGGTTAGCGGTAGCGGACTGTCCGGGCTTGTGAGCGCCTTTAACCCACGCCGGACCCTGGGCTACGCGGAGGTCCCGGGGTTCCCCGTGGCCACGGTCGCGGGACATCCGGGGCAGGTATCTCTGGCGGAAGCAGGCGGTGTCCCGGTCTGGATCTGCCTAGGCCGTCCGCACTTCTACGAACACGGCGACATGCGGCCAATTGCCGCGTTTGTGCGTGTGCTGCTGGATGCAGGCGTCACCCACCTGTTGCTCACAAATGCGGCCGGGGCGCTTAATCCGGCCTTCCGACCAGGCGACGTGATGGTGATTGCCGATCACCTGTTTTTGCCTGGATTGGCTGGACATCACCCGCTGCTTGGGCCCAACGATCCGCGAGGCGAGCGCTTTCCGGCGCTGGCCGGAGCTTACGACCTGAGCCTGCGCGCCGCGTTGTCGCAGGCATTGGCCCAAACCGGCCTCACCTCACGGGAGGGGACCTACGCCATGGTCGCCGGACCGTCCTACGAATCGCCGGCTGAAACGGTCCTGCTGCGGCATCTGGGCGCCGACGCCGTCGGTATGTCCACCGCCCCCGAAGTCGTCGTCGCCCGCCACGCTGGGGCCACTGTTGGGGCGGTGTCGACCATCACCAACGTGGCCGGAATTGAGGAGGCAGATAACGCGGGCCATTCGGCGGTTGTCGACGTCGCATCCACAGTGGCGACGGACGTTGGCGCGGCACTGGCAGCAGTTATTCGGCAATCTGGAGACCGTTAGGTCGCGCGCAGCCGCAGGAGATGGCGGAGGAAGCGCCCGCCCTCGAGGGCTGATGCATTGCTCGCCGTTCGTGCGCGCAGGTCGAACGTTTTCGGATCGTCCGCCACATGGATTTAACGCTACGGGCTTCCGCCCGAGGAACCCGTAAAGGATTGGAAGCTACGAGGAGCCTTGGCGTCGGCGTTGACAAGGCATAGACCGCCCGTAGACTGAAAACGCGACCTAAGCGGCGGCTCCTCGAATCCCCACACACGCCGTAGTCATGGCTGGCGGCGAAGGCTCCCGGCTGCGACCGCTGACCATTGAGCGCCCCAAGCCAATGGCGATGCTGGGCGACGCGCCCGTCATGGAACACATCCTGCGGCTGCTGCGCGCACACGGCTTCACCGACGTGATCGTGACGCTGCACTACCTCGGCTCCACGATCGAGAACTACTTTCAGTCGGGCGAGGACTTCGGACTGAAGATCACCTACACCTACGAGAACGAGCCGTTGGGCACCGCCGGAAGCGTGGCGCTTGCTCGGAACCAGTTGACCGAACCCTTTCTGGTGATCTCGGGCGATGCGCTAACCGACGTGGATCTGACCGCCCTGGCAACCGCGCATGAGGTCTGTGACTCAGAAGCCACGCTGCTTCTGGCCCGGGTTCCCAACCCGCTGGAATACGGCGTGGTGGTGACCGACGACGACGGGCGAATCGTTCGCTTCCAGGAGAAGCCGTCCTGGGGCGAGGTCCTAAGCGATGCTGCCAATACCGGCATCTATATGCTGGATCCAGCCGTATTCGACCTCATTCCGCCCGGGCAGCAAGTCGACTTCTCGATGGATGTATTCCCGGCCATGTTGTCCGGCGGCCGCCCGCTCTACGGCCACATCGCGGACGGCTATTGGACTGACATCGGCACACTCGACGCCTATCGGGCTGCGAATGACGACCTGGTGTCGGGGCGGGTGCGCACGTACCACGGCCCGTCGTATCGATCGGACGGTCCCACCGTGGATCCGACGGCCCGCGTCGATCCGACGGTGCAATTGCGGGGCCCGGTCTACGTGGGGCGCGGGAGCGAGGTCCACGCCCACGCCGCAATCAATGGCCCGGCGGTGATTGGCGACAACACCCTGATTGCCGAGCGCGCCGAGGTAAGCAACGCCGTCATCAGCGGTAACGTGGTGGTTGGCGTTGGAGCCAGTCTTGAGCAGTGCATTGTGGCGCGGCACGCCAATCTCGGCCGCGGCGTGACCATTCGTGAAGACGTGGTGATCGGCGACCGCAGCACCCTGGCCGACGGGTCGTCGGTCCGACCGGGTGTGCGCATCTGGCCGCGCAAGTTTGTAGACGAAGGTGTGGTTGTGGACCGGAGTCTGATTCACGCGCCCCAGGCTCGGCGCACGATCTTCACGCATGGCGGCGTGGCCGGGCTGGCAAACTTCGAACTGACACCCGAATTCGCGGCGCGCTTGGGCGCCGCCTGGGGTAGCACGCTCCCGGTCGGTTCGTCCGTCGTGGCCAACCGCGACCAGACGCGGCCCGCGCGCATGGTGAAGCGCGCGCTGATGGCGGGGCTGGCCTCCGTGGGGGTGCGCGTGATTGACATTGGCGCCACACCGTTCCCGGTCGGACGGTTCTCGTGCGCGCGGTTTGAGACCGAGGGCGCCACCCACGTGCGGACTTCGCCGTACGACGCAGCGTCCGTGGACGTGCGCTTCACGAACCCGCGCGGCGTGGACATCCGCCCCACCGAGCAACGCAAGATCGAAGCCACGTTCATGCGTGAGGACTTCCGACGCGTCGGCTCGGCGTCGATCGCCGAAATCACCGTGGCCTCCGCCGTTGAGGCCTACCAGGAAGCGCTCTTGCGCGTGGTGGCCAATCCCGAAATCACGCACCGGCACGTCGGCGTAGTGGTGGACTACAGCGACGGAACTTGCGGCGAGACTCTGCTAAGCGTGCTCACACGCCTGGGCGTGCGCGACACCGCCGTGGACGCCTCGCCCGTCGACATTGGCACTGGTGGCATGGCGATCCAGGAGCGGTTGGCCCGATTGGGACGCATCGTTACAGCGGTGGGAGCCACGTTCGGAGCAGTAGTGGGCCCAGACGGCAACCGCATCTGGCTGGTGGACGAGCAGGGTGCCTCAATCGATAGCCTGACAGTCATTGCGCTGGTCCTTGACGGGCTACGCGCTCGTGGAATCGCTGGCCCCCTGGCTGTGCCGTTTACCGTTCCCAACAGCCTGACGTCGTACGCCAGCGACTTGGGTTTCACGCCAATCCGCACGCAGGCCAACGTGGCCAACATGATGCAGGTGAGTGACGGCCAGCAGGCGGTCGTGGCCGCGAACGGCCGCAATGCGCTGGCGTTCCCGCATCTGCATCCGGGTCCTGACGCCATGGCAACCCTGGTGCATCTGATTAGCGCGCAGGCCTTGAGCGATCTGTCGGTGTCGGCGCGGGTCAGTTCGTTGCCGGCCTTTACGCTGGCGCACCGCGAAGTCTCGGTGGCCTGGGAGCGGCGCGCACAACTCATGCGCGTCCTCAACTCCCATCCCGACCGCAGCGACGAGGGCGACATCGATGGAGTCGTCTTTGGCGAAGGCTCCGATCGAGCGGTCGTGGTGCCTGATGATGACCGGCCGGTGTTCCGCGTAATGGCCGAAGGTGAGGGCCCGGTGGCCGCGGCGTCGCTGGCCGACGAGATCGAACACCTGGTCGCCAGCGCCGCCAGGTGAGCGCCCGCTCGGGGGCGCCAGCCCGGGTC
>VXPS01000387.1 GCA_009839425.1 Chloroflexota bacterium | reverse complement strand
GCTTGTCTTCCGCTTTGTGGCCGGTGGTGGGTCCGAATCACACCCGTCGGTGGAGGGGCCCGGCGAATTCGCCCACCGTGGCGGCATCGTCGACATCTTCCCGCCCGACGCACGCCTGCCTGTCCGAGTCGACTTCTTCGGCGACGAGATCGAGTCGGTCCGTCACTTTGACCCTGAAACCCAGCGTTCCCTCGGTCCGGCTGGCGATGTTCTGATGACGCCCGCTACTGAAGTTCCCATCTGGCTTGGCGAGCAGGTCGCCGGGCGACTGCGCGAGTTGGACTTTGACTCGCTACGGCCGGAAGACCGCGTTGTTTGGCGCCGCCACCTGGAGCAACTGGAGGGCAACCAGTACTTCGACGACGCCGCCTTCTACACCATGAGCCTCTTGCCCGACGCGGCGACACTATTCGACTACGCGCCAGGCGCGCTGGCAGTGGTGGATGAACCCGACCAGATCGCCGTAGCCGCTCGCGACGCGGAGATGGCGGCCGCTGCCAATCGCGAACGCCTCACCGCCAACGGCGAGCTTCCTGCCAGCTTCGCCTCACCCCTGTTTCCGGGCGCCAAGATCATGCAAGGCTTGGATCAAGCCCAGGTGCGCCTGACTTTTGTTCCGGGACTGCCTGGCGAGGATGGCGCAAGCCGCGCGGTGGTCGAAGGCTTCCAAGCCCAGCCGCCCTACGCCGGTCGTCTGCAACACATGGCTGAGGACCTGTTGGCCCTACGCGAAGCCCGCGCCCGCATGCTGATCGTCAGCTACCAGGGGCGCCGCCTGCGCCACCTGCTCGCCGAGCAGGGCGTTGCCGCCGAGGTGCTGGAGAGTCTCGACGAGCCGCCACGAGCAGGTTCAGTCACCATCATTGCGGGCACGTTGGCTGAGGGCTGGCGGCACGCGCCTTCGGATCTAGTGCTAGTCAGCGATGCCGAACTCTTCGGCCGCAAGCGCATCCGCCGCATTCGGCGCGGCGCGCGCGGCGTGGACCGATCCTTCCTAGCTGACCTCGAGAAGGACGATTACATCGTCCACGTGGAGCATGGCGTCGGGCAGTTCGAAGGCATCGTTCAGATGTCCGAAGGCTCCGGCGAACGCGAGTACCTCGCCATCAGCTATGCGGGCGAAGACCGCCTGTACGTACCGGTCGACCAGATCGGGCGCGTGCAGAAGTACGTAGGCATCAGCGAGCGCGCACCCAGGCTAAGCCGCTTGGGCACCGCCGACTGGACACGCGCCAAGAAAAAGGCCCAACAGTCTGCCGAGGAGATTGCCGCCGAACTCCTTGATATCTATGCCGCCCGCGAGCTTGCCAAGGGCTACGCCTTCCCTGAGGACTCACCCTGGCAGCACGAGTTCGACGAGAAGTTCCCATTCATCGAAACGCCTGATCAGCTTGAGGCCATCAACGACGCCAAGGCCGATATGGAACGCGCGCGTCCCATGGATCGCCTCATTGCTGGCGACGTGGGCTACGGCAAGACTGAAGTTGCCCTGCGCGCCGTGTTCAAGGCGGCAATGAACAACAAACAGGTCGCCGTGCTTGTCCCGACCACCGTCCTCGCCCAGCAGCACTACGACACTTTTGCCTTCCGCATGCGCGATTACCCGCTGCGGGTCGAGCTGCTGAGCCGGTTTCGCTCACGCCCGGAACAGTCTGAGGTACTGGCCGGTCTGGCCGCGGGCGACGTGAACGTGGTGGTCGGGACGCACCGCCTGCTGCAGAAGGACGTCAAGTTCGCCGACCTCGGCCTGGTGGTTGTGGACGAAGAGCAGCGGTTTGGCGTCAAGCAGAAAGAACGTCTTAAGGACCTCCGCCGCGACGTGGACGTGCTCACCCTCACGGCCACCCCCATCCCTCGCACCATGCACATGGCGCTCAGCGGCCTGCGCGAAATCAGCGTGATCGAGTCGCCACCCGAGCGCCGCCTCGCTGTCAAGACCTACGTGGCTGGATATAGCGACGCCATAGCTGCCGACGCCATCCGGTCCGAACTGGCTCGTGGTGGGCAGGTGTACTTCCTCCACAACCGCATCCAGACCATCGGCACCTGGGAAGAGCGGCTGCGCAACCTGCTGCCCGACGTCGACATCGTGGTGGGCCACGGCCAGATGCCGCCGCGTGATCTTGAGGAGGTCATGTACCGCTTCGCCCGCGGCGACGCGCAGGTCCTGCTCTCCACCGCCATCATCGAAAACGGACTCGATATCCCCAACGTCAACACCATCATCGTCAACGACGCGTGGCGCTTCGGACTGGCCCAGCTCTATCAGTTGCGCGGACGCGTCGGTCGCAGCGCCACCCAGGCCTACGCCTACTTCCTCTATCAGAAGAACCACACCCTGACCGAGGAAGCTCAGAAGCGCCTGCAAACGATTCTGGAGGCCTCCGAGCTCGGCGCCGGCTTTCGCATCGCGCTGCGCGACCTGGAAATCCGTGGCGCCGGCAGCCTGCTGGGTGCCGAGCAACACGGCCATGTCTCCACCGTCGGCTTCGATCTCTACACCCGCATGCTGGCCTCCGCCGTGGATCGCCTGCGTGGCAAGGAATCCGACGAGCCGGACCTGGAAATCCGGGCCGTGGTGGACCTGCCGCTTGCGGCTTACCTGCCGGACGCCTACATGGGCACCTACGCGGCCAAGATCCGCGAATACCAACGCCTCGCCCGTCTGCGCACGATCGGTGAGGTCGAGGAAGCCATCGCCGATATTCGCGATCGCTTTGGCGATCTGCCCGAACCTGTTGCCAACCTCGCGTACCTGCTGCGCATCAAGGCCCGCGCCATTGCGCTGGAAATTCCCAGCATCACTGTCTACGGGCGCGAACTCATTATCCGCGTTCCGACTGGTCTCCACGTCAGCCGTGGCGTGCTCCTGAACGAGATTGGACGGGGGCCGCGCCGAAGCCACCAGGGTCTCCTCTGGCCCAACTTCCAGCGCGACCGCCAATGGCAGACCAAACTCCTGTCCCTCCTCGATGCCCTCCTCCGCTGGCACGACCACGCCGACGCGCCGCCCGCACAAGCGGCGACTGGCGTTGGCGGCGTGCGCTAGAACGTCCAAAGCTACGCCTTACCTGGCAGGCGTTCCGCTCGATCCTGCTTCGCTCACCTGGGAGTCGCGTAGAGCGGCCAGCCGGCCGCCGGCTTGCAAGAGTTCGGCCGGAGATCCCTCCTCCAGCACTCGGCCGTGGCCCATCACCACGATCCGGTCTGCACCCATCACTGTCTCGACTCGGTGTGCGACCACAATCAGGGTCCGTCCGAGGCGGGAGGCGGACAGGGCATCTCGAAGAGCTCGCGCCGTTACGGTATCCAGGGATGCCGTTGCCTCGTCCAGCATGAGAAGGCGTGGACGACGCAGCAGCGCGCGGGCAACTGCAATCCGCTGCCGCTCTCCGGCCGAAATCCGGCCTCCGAGCTCGCCGACCTCTGTTGTCAGACCCTCAGGGAGTCGAGCAACGAAGTCGTCGAGCTGCGCGTCTCGCACGGATTGATCCAGCGCGGCGGGGTCGACGCATTCGCTGGGATATCGGATGTTTTCGGCGATCGTCGTGTCCCACAGTCGAGGCTCTTGTGGCACATAGCCGATTCGCTGGCGTAGCCACTCCAGATTGATCTGCTCGGTATCGATTCCGTCGATACGTACGGCGCCTGCGAGCGGCACATAGAGCCCGACCAGAAGGTCCAGCAGCGTGGATTTACCGCTACCGGACTCTCCAACGATTCCCACAAATTCGCCCGGCTGGACCGTGAACGAGACGTTGAAGACGCCAGCGCCCTCACGCTCGTGGCGGAAGGTCACGTCGTCAAACGCAACGCCGGCGCCAGCGTCATGCACCGAAATCGTCGGCGTGCGTCCGCCCACCCGCTCGCGTTTGAGACCGAATAGGGCGTCCATGCGTTCATGTTCGGCTCTGACACGCGCCCGGTTCCCCTGCAGCGTCAGCAGGCGCTGAACGGATGCGTACGCGCGGGGAACCAGTGCCACGGTGGCAATCAAGCCGCCGACAGTTAAGTGGTTCTCGGCGACGAGGGCCGCGCCGAATCCAAAGACTGCCGCCGTAACCAGGGCCTGGGCGGTAAGACCCGTGTGTGCGATCACCAGATCGTGCAGCACGACCGTCGTGGCCTTGGACCGCCAGTGGTCGTGGAGCCACCGCCGCCAGAGCTGTCGTTCGCGGGATGCCGCGTCAAAAACACGGACCACCCGCATGCCGGCGAACACCTCCTGCAGGAACTCCTGGCCGCGTTCGAGGTGACGCCCCCACGCACGATCAAGCCGCGTCGACAGCGGTCCCAGGCTGGCGCCTCCCAGGGCTGTCGCAGGGATCGCCACGAGCGCCAGCAGTCCCAGTGGCCACGCCACAAGGAGCATGGCGATCCCTGCAGCGGTCAGTACCAGTGCATGAGACGCCGCTGGAAGCAGGGATCCGGCGACGTACCACTCGCCGATCCGCCCGCACGATCGGGTGACTCGGAACACCAACTGCTCTGTCGGGATCCGCTCGAGTTCGGCGAATTGCGCGGACGTGACACAGTCGAAGGCGCACTCGCGGAGGCGACGCGAGACCCCCTCCCCGATCATGGTGCGCGTGTAGACCTCGGCCGAAGCCAGGGCGAGCTGAAGGAGCGCGGCGCCTGCCATGCCGCCTGCCAGCGCTGCTACGAGACCGAGATCATGAGTGGGCAGCGCGTGATCGATGAGCGCACCGGCAAGCAGCGCGGGGACAATGCTGACCGCCGCACCTGCCAGCATCAGTCCTGCCGTTAGCGCGGCGGTCCGCCACCGGCGGCCAAGCTCAGCCCGAACGAGATCCGCCGATTTCGATGTGATGAGAGGTTCGGGGCCGGTAGTGGACTCGATAGTGCGATCCTCAACGTTCGCTTCGCAAAGGCTCGCCCGATCCGCCGCCGCCATCTGTGCCGATTCCCGCCGAGATGTTTCCCAGCCGGGGATACAATGGAGTGTGCAGACGAGACGGTCGCTCCAGCGGGGTGATCACGCGTCGTTTGGCGACGCTGATTCCACGGCTATGTTGTGGAAGCGACCTCCGTAGCTCGTTCGGTCACGACGACTCCTAACGCGCCTCCAGCACCGCTTCCTCCGCGCGCTCTATGAAACGAAGTAGCCGTGCGCACAACGTCACGACATCGGCTGTTGGCTGCGTCAGGCGTTCCCGATCCGGACCTTCATGCGCGCTCCTCAGCCACCGCAGGATCAAGCAAGCCCATCGTGTCGAGATCAGCCGGTCCCACACCGCCAGCCGTTTTTCGAACCCGACATCTCCCGCCGGCCTGAGGTAGCCATCACGCAGCCGGTCATGCTCCGCCGGACTGAGCTCCTCCAGCGAAACGTGCCAGCGCAGGTCCGCCAACTCCAGCGCCGGGTCGCCCCAGCCGCTGTATTCCCAGTCGACCCAGCGGAGCCGTCCGTCGTCGCACCACAGGGCGTTCGCCAAGCCGGGGTCGACCCGGCACAGACGCTGCGGCACTTGCGCCCGATGGGGGTCCGCGTCGCTGCGTGCGACAACCTGCGCGCAGCCTTCTACTAACCGCCCAAGCCGCGCATAGAGTTCACGCCCTCGCCGTTCGGCATGAATCAACCAGGGGCCATGCTCGGCAAGAAGGCCGTGAAGTTCGTCCAGATAAGGCTCAAAGTCAAACCAATGGAACCAGGCGTCGGCTAGTTCGTAGCCAGCCAAGTCTCCCGGCCGAACGCCGTGAATGTGCTGAAGGCTCTCAATCAACGCGGTGAGCTGCTGAGATGTCAACTCCGGACCCAGTGGCGAACCGGACATCCACTGGTACGCGACGGTTGGGTATGAAACGACGGTGCAACTCTCATCCAGCCACAGCGGCTGCGGCGCCACGTCCAAGCCGGTCGCTTCGAGAATCCGCAGCGCACCGTACTCACGCTTGGCCCGCTCACGACCGTCGTTCACACACAACTTGCAAGCGAAGTGCTCGCCGCCGACTGTCACGCAATACAGCGCATTGTTGGCGCCCCCGGTTATCCGGTGCACTGCCACTCCCGGCTCGGCACGGGTCCGCGCTTGTGCCGAATGGGCGGCCGCAACGACCTTCAGCCAGGCTGGCGCCCGTCGCATGCTCGCCCTTTCCGCGTGGCTGGGTACCGCGTCGGCGCACAGATTGCGCTCTAACAGGCTAGTTGGTGCATCACGCTCCATCCGTGGAATTCCCGCATGGACATCCACACCCACGCTGCCGACAATCGTCGGCCACCTGGCAAGCGCGAGGGTGCAGTGAAGCTCGGTTACTTCCACAACGGCCACTTCCCGCCGGTCGAATTTGAGGAATTCGTCCGCTGGGGCGCGGCCAACGGCTACCAGGCCATTGACGTCCCCCTCTTCGAACCCAACGTGCGAGCCATCTGTGACCGCCACGGCCTTGAGCCCACCTCGACCGTCGGCATGGCCTGCCAGCCAATTGCGACCGACTCCGAACTGCGCGCCGAGGAAGTAGTCCAGGCTCGCCGTGCCCTCGACTACGCCGCCGCCGAGCACATCCCCAACGTCTGGCTTGGCCACGAAATGGCGCCTGGTCTGGGTTTTGACGAGAACGTCCGTCTCTTCGCGGAGGGTGTCGCTCCGGTCGTCGATCATGCGGATCGAGTCGGCGTTCGCCTCGTCATGGAAAACTGGGCCAACGGCGGCCGTAACCTGGCTTATGCTCCGGCACACTGGGCCGCGATTTTCGACGCCGTCCCCCACCCTGCCCTTGGCCTTTGTCCTGACCCTTCCCACCTGGTCTGGCTGGGCATCGACTACCTGCGTGCCGTTCGTGACTTCGGCTCCCGCGTCTACCACGCCCACGCCAAGGACACCGAGTTTCTGCCCGAGGCCCAATACCACTACGGCGTCATTGGTACCGAACGTGGCCGCGTCGGCCAGGGCACTTATCGCTTTCGCATTCCGGGATTCGGCGTGGTCGACTGGCCCGGCTACATCACCGCGCTGCTCGAGGTCGGCTACAACGGCGCGTTGGTCGTCGAGCACGAGGACGCATTCTGGACTTCCCAAACCGATGCCCAACACGCCCTCAACGGCCTTGTGCTGGCCCAGCGATTCCTCTCGCCGCTGCTGGTCTGAACTCCCGCGCGTCGCGCACTGCCCTACCACCGACGAGACCGTCGTGGCCCAACTGGCTTGCCGCCGCCTCGCTCGGGGTCTTGACATGACGCCGTATGCTAAGCGCCGCCATCAATCTGCCCTGACCGGCCCCACCCACCCAACGCTCTAACCCATGGCTCCCAAACGCCGTGCCGCTCGGCAATCAGCCGACGCGAGCACGCTCGTAATCGTCGAATCACCCGCCAAGGCGCGCACAATCAAGCGCTTTCTGGGTGATGGCTATACCGTCGCGTCCTCAATTGGACACATTCGCGACCTGCCGGCCAGCGCCGCCGAAGTTCCCAAGAACCTCAAGGGCAAGGACTGGGCCACCCTCGCCGTCAACGTGGACGAGGGCTTCCGACCTGTTTACATAATCCCAACCGACAAGAAGCGTGTCGTGACTGAGTTGCGCACCGAACTCAAGGGCGCCGACCAGCTCCTACTGGCCACCGATGAAGACCGCGAGGGCGAAGCCATCGCCTGGCACCTGGTCGAAGTGCTAAAGCCCAAGACGCCCGTGCGGCGTCTCGTCTTCCACGAAATCACCCGCTCCGCCATTACCAAAGCGCTGTCGCAAACCCGTGAAATCGACCAGCGTCTCGTCCATGCCCAGGAATCGCGACGCGTCCTGGACCGCCTGATCGGATACCTCGTTTCCCCGGTCCTCTGGAAAAAGGTCGGCAGCGGCCTGTCCGCCGGCCGGGTGCAGACCCCCGCGCTCTGGCTCATCGTGCAGCGTGAACGCGAGCGCATGGCCTTCGTCTCTGCCGACTACTGCATCCCGATCGCCACGCTCGCCCCGGCCGAAGACTCCGAAACCGCCTTCGAAGCCCGCCTGATTAGCCTGGACGACCGCGACCTGGCCACCGCCGCAGACTTCAATCCTGACACAGGAATGCTACGCGCCGGCAGCAGGGCACGTCTGTTGCCTGAGGCTGACGCCCAATCCGTGATCCAGGCGTTGGCCGACGCGACATTCCAGGTCACCGACGTCGCCAAGCGCCCGCGTACTCGCCGCCCCCAGCCGCCATTCATTACGTCCACGCTTCAGCGCGCCGCCTCGACTCGTCTGCGCCTCTCCCCTCGCCAGACCATGCGCGTGGCCCAACAGCTCTACGAAAACGGCTACATCACCTACATGCGCACTGATTCACCCGCGCTATCGGCCCAGGCGACCAGCGCCGCTCGCACCGCCGTTCGCGCCGAGGTTCCGCAGGAACGGGAGCGTGACTATCTGCCCGAGCGTCCCCGGGCCTACCGCGCTCGTTCCGCCCGCGCCCAGGAGGCCCACGAGGCCATTCGCCCCGCCGGCCGTCGCTTCCGGCATCCCGATGACCTCGGGCCCGACGTCGACGCCGACGGGCGTCGCCTCTACCGGCTGATCTGGCAGCGCACGCTCGCCTCGCAGATGAGCGACGCCCAGTTCGAACAGACCCGCGTCCAGATTGCCGCGGAAGCAGGTGACCATGGCAAGGCCGTCTTCCAGTCGAACGGTCAGGTCGTGGTCTTCGACGGCTTTCTGCGCATTTACGCTGGCGAACGCTCAGGCGAGCGCATGCTGCCCGATGTGTCCCCAGGTGATCGGCTCCAGGTCCGCGGCATCGATCTTGGCGCGCGCGAAACCCGGCCCCCCGACCGCTGGACCGAGGCCAGCCTCATCCGCGAGCTCGAGAGCCTGGGCATCGGACGTCCCTCCACCTACGCCACCATCCTGGAGACCGTGCAGGGCAAGTACGTGGAACGGAAGGAAGGTGCACTGGTCCCGGGCTGGCACGCGTTCGCGGTAATCCAGCTGCTGGAGGCCCATTTCCCTGAGCTCGTCGATTCCCAGTTCACCGCCCGAATGGAGGACGGTCTGGACCGAGTGGCCGAGGGATCACTCAACCCATTGCCCTGGCTCTCAGCCTTCTACTTCGGCGGCGACATAGAGTCCGAGAACGATGGAGCCGGGATGCTGCGCGACGGTCTGCGTCAACGCATCGAAGCCAGCCAGGACGCCATCGACGCACGGGCCGTGTGCACGATCCCGCTGCCTGGGTCCAACGGCTCGCCAATTGCCGTCCGCATTGGGCGTTACGGCCCGTACCTGGAGGCCGTCGAGAATGGCGCGCGCACACAGGCGCCGGACGACGTGGCGCCCGACCAGCTGACCGCCGAAGTCGCCGCTGATCTGCTGGCCAAGGCCGCGAGTGGCGACGAACCGCTCGGCACCGATCCTGCCTCAGGGCTCTCCGTGTTCCTCAAGTCTGGTCGCCGCGGTCACTACCTGCAGCTTGGCGAAAGTCGCGGCGCTGGCCGTCGTCGACCCAAGACCGCCAGCGTCTGGCCCATGTATTCGCCAGAATCCCTCTCGCTGAATGACGCGCTTGACATGCTGGCGTACCCCAGGACGTTGGGAACCCACCCCGAGAGCGGGACAAGAGTCACCGTCCAGGACGGTCCCTACGGCCCCTACGTCAAGTGCGGCAAGGAGTCCCGCAGCCTTCCCGGCGACGGCGACGAGCGTTACGCCAAGCTCGCCTCGATCGAGCTGCCGGAGGCTCTGGAAATCCTCAGCGCTCCGCGTCAGCCGCGCCGGCGGCGTGCCCAGCCCGCCGCCCTGGCCGACCTCGGCGCGCATCCCGCCTCCGGCGCCAACATCACGGTTCGCGATGGCCGCTATGGCCCTTACGTGACTGATGGCGAACTCAACGCCAGTCTGCCGAAAGGCCGCGACCCGGCCTCGGTCACGCTTGACGACGCGGTGGCGCTATTGACTGCCCGTGCCGAGCGCGTCGCGGCTCAGGGTGGCCGGAGGCGGCGCACGGGAACCAGGCGCCGGCGGCGCTAAACACGTCCGCACATCGTGTGTGCGATATGCTGGCGTCACGCCCGATCCGCTCGGGCGAATACACACGCTGCCTGACGCCTGCGGATCCTGCCGCGAGAAGCGGTCCCGTCGGCGAGTGACGGTAGCGGAGGACCTTCGAAGGACAAGAGAGGGGTCATTGCCCACATGCCAGTCGCCTCCATGCGCGATCTGCTCGCCGCTGGCGTGCACTTCGGCCACCGAACGCCGCGTTGGAACCCAAAGATGGCTCCGTTCATCTTTGGCGCCCGGGGCGGCGTACACATCATTGATCTTCAGCACACCGTACGCGCACTTGACCGCGCCGCGGCGTTCATGCGCGCCACCGCCGCCAGCGGTGGCGAGGTCATTTTTGTCGGCACGAAACGTCAGGCTCAGGAAGTCGTGCGCGAGCAGGCCGAACGCTGCGGCGCCCACTACGTCCAGCACCGCTGGCTCGGCGGCACACTCACCAATTTCGAGACCCTGCGCGCGCGTCTGCAACGTCTGCGTGAACTTGAGGCCCGCGAGGCTGCCGGCGAGTTCGACACGCTCTCCAAGAAAGATGCGCAGCGTCTGCGCGTGGAACTGGCCCGACTTACCAAGAAAATGGGCGGCATCAAGCACATGTCACGGCTGCCGGCCGGCCTGTTCATCATCGATCCCAAGCGGGAATCAAATGCGGTAACCGAGGCTCGCAAGCTCGACATCTCCATTGCTGCCATCGTCGATACCAACTGCGACCCGGAAATGGTCGATTACGTCATTCCGGGTAACGATGACGCCATCCGCTCGATCGCGGCGGTCACGACCGTCGTGGCCGACGCTGTGCTGGCGGGTCAGGAAGAGTTTCGTAACCGCCAGGCGGAACGCCAGGCAAGGCTGGCACGCGAGGCTCAGGCCGCGCTCGCGGCGGCCGCGCGCGCTGAGGCGCAAGGCGAGACGGCTAGCGACATGGAGGCCGCCATGCTGGCTGCGGCCAGCGAAGCCGGCAACGTACAGCAAAGTTCAGCCGAGCACGCCGGGCCACCGCGACCGGATGCAGTTGCTCCGTCCGTTGACCCGCAGGGCGCACCGCGAGGCCGTCGCCGGCCTCCGCCTCAAGCTCGCGGCGGCCGCCGCAGGCCCAACGGCCGGGCCGGACGGTCAGGGCAGGGCGCAGCTCGGCCCCAAGGCCGGGCTCGGCCCGGGCAGCGTGGCCCGGGATCGAGCAGCGCTCCCAACACCCCTCAACGGAACCAAGAGGAATAGAAGTTTATGGCCCACAAGGCATCCGTAGCGGACATTCGTGCGATCCGGGTCGAGACCGGCGCGGGCGTGATGGACATCAAGCGCGCCATTGAAGACGCCCAGGGCGATCTCGACAAAGCCCGCGAACTCTTGGGCCAGCGCGGCTCGCAGTTCTCCGCCAAGCGAGCGGAGCGTGAAACGAAGGAGGGCCTCGTCGCCGCCTACGTGCACCCTGGTCGTCCGCTCGGTGCGCTGCTCGAACTCAATTGCGAAACCGACTTTGTCGCCCGCACCGAGGAATTCACCACGCTCGCCCGCGACCTTGCCATGCACGTCGCGGCGATGGCGCCAACCCACGTCAGCGACGACGATGACCTGGATCCCGGCGACGAAGGTCCCGCGCTACTGGGCCAGCCTTGGTTCCGGGACGGATCGCAGACCGTGGAGCAAGTCATCCAGATGGCAGTTGCCAAGCTGGGCGAAAACATCCAGGTTGGGCGCTTTAGCCGCTTCGAGATCTGAATACATCCACGCTGACGCGAACTGGAGGGCCGATGGCCGCACCTGGCCTTAAGTACCGTCGCGTGCTTTTGAAAATCGGTGGGGAATCGCTGGCCGGTGAACGCGTCTTTGGGATTGCTCCGCTTGCGGTCCAGGCGCTGGCCGCGCGAATCGTCGAGGCGCTTGAGCTCGGCGTCGAACTTGCCGTGGTGGTAGGTGGCGGCAACTTCTGGCGAGGCGGCGAGCACCGCAATATCAACCGTGCCACCGCCGACTACATCGGAATGCTCGGCACGGTCATGAACGCACTAGCTCTTCAGGAGGCAATTGAACGGCTCAACGTGCCAACCCGCGTGCAGACCGCCATCGAAATGCGGGAGGTCGCCGAACCGTATATTCGCCGCAAGGCCGTGGCGCACCTGGAATCCGGACGCCTCGTCATCTTCGCAGCGGGCAGCGGTAACCCCTATTTCACCACCGACACCGCCGGCGCACTGCGCGCAATGGAGATAGGCGCCGAGGCCCTCCTCAAGGCCACCAAAGTGGATGGCGCGTACACTGACGATCCCATGACAAACCCAGACGCCACCCGAATCGAACGCACCACCTACCTTGAGGCCCTTAACAACGGCCTGAAGATTCTGGACGCCACCGCCTTCAGCCTCTGTATGGACAACAACCTGCCCATCATTGTGTTCCGCCTTGAGGACGAGGGCAGCCTGGTGCGAGTCCTGGAAGGCGACCAGGTCGGCACGCTGGTTGCTGCCTGAGCATCCGATGATTGACGAATTCCTTCTTGACGGTGAGCGCCGCATGGGCCAGGCCGTCGCACACCTGCGCCATGAACTCGCTGGAATTCGCACCGGCCGTGCCTCGCCCGCCTTGATCGAGGACCTCAGCGTCCCCTACTACGGCCAGCCGACGCCCCTCAAGCAGATCGCCGGAATTTCCGCCCCCGAGGCCCGCTTACTGGTGGTTCAGCCCTGGGACAAAGCCGCGCTGCCCGACATCGAACGGGCTCTGATTACTTCCGATCTCGGAATCACTCCGTCCAACGATGGCAACGTCATCCACCTGCCGATCCCACAACTCAGCGAAGATCGACGCCGCGATCTTGTGCGCGTTGTGCGTCAGCGCGCCGAAGACTCGAAGGTGGCCGTTCGCAACGTTCGGCGTGATGTCCACGATGACCTGCGCGAGCTCGTCCGCGAAAAGGAAGCCTCTGAAGATGACCTGCGCCGTTCCGAGTCGCGGCTCCAGGACGTAACGGACAAGCACGTCGCCGCGATTGATGAACTGAGCCGGCAGAAGGAAGCCGAGGTGATGCAGGTCTGAGCGGTGAGCGCGAAAGGGTGCCGGCGCACGTCGCCATCATCATGGACGGCAACGGTCGCTGGGCACAGCACCGCGGCCTCGAACGCCAGGCCGGTCACCGGGAAGGCGCCCGACGCGTTCGCGACATCGCGGCTGCCTGTATTGACTACGGCGTCCGCGTCCTGACCATCTACGCCTTTTCCACCGAGAACTGGGACCGTCCGGCAGACGAGGTCAGCTTTCTGATGGACCTCGTCCCCGAACGCCTCGAGGCCGAGCGGTCCATGATTTTCGAGCAACGCGTGCGTATCCGCGTGCTCGGCGAAGTCGAGACGCTGCCGCTCCTTGACCGTGTCGCAGTCCAGGACATCGTCCGGCAGACCATCGACCACGACGCCTTGGACCTGAATATCGCCTTCAACTACGGAGGCCGGGCGGAAATCGTCCGCGCTCTGCGACATCTCATCCGCGACGGTGTTCGTCCGGAAGACGTAACCGAAGACCTGGTGAGCCGGGCCATGTACACCGCCGGCCAGCCGGACCCCGACCTGCTTATCCGAACCGGTGGCGATCAGCGTTCCAGTAACTTCCTGGTCTGGCAGTCCACCTACACCGAGTACTACTTCTCGCCCATCCTCTGGCCTGACTTCACCAGGGACGCGTTCGAGGAGGCGCTGGCCAACTTCAGTTCGCGGACGCGCCGATTCGGACGAGTTCCGGTGGCCGCGCCCGCTGCGGCGAGCGACGCCTGACGCCGCTGGCTGTTCGCTTAGCCAGCGCCCTCGTCCTGGCGCCAGCCATCCTGGGGCTGGCTTGGTGGCATCCGCTTGCGCTCGCCGTTCCGATGGCTCTGGCGGCCGCGATAATCGCGTTCGAGATTGGAACGATGTACGCGGCCAGCGGCCTCAGGGTTTCTCGTGGCGCGGGTGCGCTTCTCGCTGCCGCGTTAGTGGCGCGCTGGGCCGTAGCGCCCGAACAACAGCCCTGGGTCGACGTGGCCTTCGGTGTAATCGCCGCCTATGCGCTGTTGCGCCAACTCTGGCATCCACGCATGTACGGGCGGTTCACCAGTTGGGGTCTGGCCCTCGTATCCGCCACCTACGCCGGAGGGCTCCTGGGCTTTCTGCTCCTGCTGCGAGAGCTGCCCGACGGATTCTTTTGGGTGACCTTGGCATTCGCCGTTACCTGGGCCTACGACACCTTCGGATACATAGTGGGTCGCCGCCTGGGCCGCCGCGGGTTTATGACCCACATCTCACCGCGCAAGACCTGGGAGGGCGTGGCGGGTGGGTTGCTGGCCGCGATCATCGTCGTCGGTGCCTTTGCGCCCGTGCTTGGCTACGCCTGGTGGCTGGCCGTTCCCTTAGGATTCTTGTGGGGCCTTGCCGCGCAAGCGGGCGATCTGGTGGCGTCGATGCTCAAACGAGATACCGGGCAGAAAGACTCCGGTCGGCTTATCCCCGGGCACGGCGGCATGCTCGACCGGCTCGACGCCCTATTGTTCGTAGCTCCCGCCGTGTTCGCCTTCGCGCGGCTGGGGGCCTGAGGAACGTAACCGTGGCCGGCGCCGCTCCACAACGCCGGCGTGTGGTGATTCTCGGGTCCACCGGTTCCATCGGAGTGCAGACCCTACAGGTCATTCGCGCCCACCCGGATCGCTTCGAGGTACTTGGACTGGCCTGCGGATCGAATTCCGAGCTGCTGTTTCAGCAAATTCGCGAATTCCGCGCCCCCCTGGCCTGCGTGCGCGACTTGGACCCGGCCGCTGGCGACTGGCCGCCCGACGCTGAGCGACTTCCCTACCCCGACGGCATGGCCGCAATGGCCGCCCTCCCTGAAGCCGACATCGTGGTCGTGGCGACCGTTGGCGACGCCGGCTTTCGCCCCACTGAGAGTGCCCTCCGCGCCGGCAACAACGTCGCCCTCGCCAGCAAGGAGATGCTCGTCATGGGTGGTGGGCTGTTTCGCAAGCTGGCCGATGCGTCCGGCGCCGCCATCCTCCCCATCGACAGCGAGCACAGCGCCATCTGGCAGTGCCTTGTTGGCGAAGCGCCCGAGAGCATCCGCCGTCTGATTCTCACCGCCTCTGGAGGACCCTTCCTCACCTGGGCAATGCCGGACATTCGCACCGCCACCGCCGAAGAAGCGTTGGAACATCCCAACTGGGACATGGGCGCCAAAATCACCGTCGACTCGGCCAGCTTGCTCAACAAAGGCCTCGAAATCATCGAGGCCCACTGGCTGTTTCAAATGCCCTATAGCGCGATTAACGTAATCGTTCATCCCGAATCGATCGTGCATTCCATGGTTGAATTCAAAGACGGTTCCATAAAGGCCCAGCTTGGGGTGCCTGACATGCGGCTGCCCATCCAATACGCCATCGGCTTCCCGGAACGCTTGGCCGAAGCACACGCACCCTTGGACCTTCGCACCCTCTCGCGCCTGAACTTCGAATCGCCGGACGAGCGCCGCTTCCCCTTGCTCGCTGCAGCTCGGGCCGCCGGCGCCGCTGGCGGCACCGCTCCCGCCACTCTCTGCGGCGCCGACGACGCGGCAACCGCCTGGTTCATCGAGGGCGCTGGACCGTTTGGCGTGATGACCGACGCCGTGCAGGCCGCGATGGACGCCATACCCGCCCAGCCGCTGGACAATCTGGATACGGCGCTGGCGGCCCACCGCCGCGGATTCGAGTTCGTACAGGCGCGTCTGGCTGACGCGTGAACCCGCTCGCGGCCCTCCTCAACAGCGAGGCGGGCCTGTTGGTCACGCTTCCGTTGGCCCTGATCGTGCTGAGCGTCATCGTCTTCTTCCATGAGGTGGGGCACTTCTATGCCGCTCGCAAATTCGGTGTGCACGTCAAGGAGTTCGCCATCGGATTTCCGCCGCGCCTCAAGTCCGTGCTCCGCGGCGGCAACGCCTACGACGCGGTTCGACTTACGCGGGACCCGATCAATGTGGACGGGCGCCTGGTGCGCTTCTGGAGTGGTGATCCCACCTCAAACCTCGCCAGAGCCGTTGTGGTCCTCGACGGCTCCGGCGCCTACTTGAGCGCCGACGCCGCGCACGCCGCCGCGAGTTCGGCGGCTGGCCTCGTCGTTGCTGAGCCACTGTCCATCGAAGACGCGACCGCGCTTGCGGACATGGCGATCCCGGTGGTCGCCGTCGGCCGAGATGACGCCTCGGCCATGCTCGCCGATGCCGCCGGACGCGAAGCCTTCATCGAAACCTATCGAGATGCGGACGGCCAGGATCAGGCGCGCGTTCGCATTGGCGCCACGCGGTATGCGCTCAACGCGTTGCCCTTGGGCGGCTACGTGCGGATGACCGGCGAGAGTGGCGAGTTTGACGCGCCGGGCAGCTTCACGACCCGTCCGGCGTGGCAACGGGGCGTGATCTTGTTGGCCGGACCGCTGATGAACGTACTGCTGACCCCCCTCTTCTTCCTGGTCGCCGCCATGATTGCGGACGTAACGGGCAGCATCGTCGCGGGCGTCGTCCCGGACTCACCGGCGGCCCAGGCGGGCCTGCGGGCCGGCGATCAACTGCTGCGTATCGGCGAGCGCGACATCGTCTCGCCGGTCGACGTTCGTGACGCCGTGCTCGCCCACGCTGGCCGGGAAGTCACTGTCCTCGTCAAACGGCAGGAAACCGAGCTCGCCCTCGTCGCCGTCCCCCGTCTCAGTCCTCCGCCGGGGCAAGGTTCGCTAGGCATACAGTTGCGAGCGACGGTCGGTCCTGCTCCAATCCACGTGGCCGTCCCGCGCGCCTTTCAGCGCACCTGGGACGCCCTGCTTCTACTGCCCAGGGTCATTGGCGAGGCGATCGCCGGCACGCAACCCTTGGAGTTGGCTGGACCTGTCGGCATCGTCCAGACCGTCGGGGTCGCCGCTCAGCAGGGGCCCGAAATCGTTTTCATCCTGGCCGCTTTTCTGACTGCCCAGATCGGTCTGCTCAACTTGGCGCCGTGGCCGGGACTAGACGGCGGACGTTTGATTTTCGTGGTGGTCGAGCTCCTCACGGGGCGCCGGGTTCCCCCACGCCGCGAAGCCGCCTTCCACTTCGTCGGCATCATGGTGCTCTTGACACTGGTGCTGTTCATCACCGTGGGCGACGTGCAGCGCATTGCCGGGGCCTGAGCGACCACACCGCCCAGCCATCCGAATGGACCTCGCGATCGAGACGCGGCGGCCTCACGTGCCGGGCAGGCGGCGTCCGTTGACGTTCGAGCCGTCGGGAGAGCCGCCGCCTGCGTGACTCTTCACGACGGCGCTCGTTAGCCGGCGACCTGGAAGCTGACTTGATGCCAGCCTTCGGCGCCGTTCGGTGCCGGCGGCCTGGGGCCTTCGGGTTGCGTGGCGCCGGTGGCGTCGGTCGCGCGCACCCTGGCAATGTGCGTGCCGGGTGTCGCCTCCCACTCGTGCACCCACTGCACCCACGTGTGCTGGCTGATCGGCAAGGCCAGTCTTGCTTCCTGCCAGTCGCCGCCGTCGACTTGCACCTCCACCTTGCTGATGCCGCGGTTCTGTGCCCACGCCACTCCGGCAATCGCCTGCAATCCGGGCCTGTTACCGGTCGACCCGGGCCTGGGAACGTCGATGCGGGATTGCGTCTTGACGGGTCCTTGCTTCGACCACCCGCGCGGAATCCAGTAGCCGTTGAACCCTTCCCAGGTTGTGAGCTCGATCTCCTGCAGCCACTTTGTGGCGGATACGTAGCCGTAGAGGCCTGACACGATCAGGCGCGCTGGAAAGCCGTGTTTGAACGGCAGCGGCTCACCGTTCATGCCCACGGCAACCAGCGCCGGACGTCCATCGAACGCCACATCGCGCGGAAACCCGACCGTAAAGCCGTCAACGGAGCGTCCCACAATCTGGGTGGCTTCAGGCTTCACCCCGGCATGATTGATCAGGTGCCATATCGGCACGCCCTGCCACCTGGCATTGCCGATCAGCTCTCCGCCCACCTGGTTGGAGACGCAGCACAGCGTGATGAATTCCTCGAATGCGGAGATCCCCAGCAGCTCGGCGAAGGAAATGCTGTACGGACGCTCCACCAGGCCCGTGATGTTGAGCTGCCAGGTATTGACGTCGACACGCGGAATCGAGAACGCGGTATCAATGCGGTAGAAGTCGTTGTTGGGCGTCACCAGCGGCGAGACCCCGTCCACGCCAACCGTTGTCGTAGTCAGTGGCGCGGGTGTGGGCTCCGGCGTCGGCTCCGGTGTGGGCTCAGGTGTCAGCTCGGGAGTTGGTTCGGGTGTGGGCTCCGGCGTCGGTTCGGGGGTCGCTTGGGGCGTTGGCTCCGGCGTAGGT
>VXPS01000422.1 GCA_009839425.1 Chloroflexota bacterium | reverse complement strand
CTTCCTGGACACCGTCCTGGCCATTGCCGCCGACTTCGGCGTTACGCACCCGCCGGACAACTTTGAGCAGCGGGCCACGGAGATCTGGCGCCGGGACGTCACGGCCAGCCGCTCTCGCGGCCACTCCATCACCACCTCGGCCTCCTCCCGCTACTGGCACACCCACTACGCCCGGTTGGGTGAAGCCCTGGGACTCCCGGACCCTCACGACTTCAGCCGGGCTCTTTATCAGCGCTTCAGCTCGTTCGAGGCCTACCAACCCATGCCAGGCGCCGTGGAGGCCCTGCGAGCGCTCAACCGGATGGGCTTGCGCGTCGTTGCCGCCTCCAACTGGGAAGGCTGGCTCGGCCGCCTGCTGGCCCTGCTTGACCTGGAACGGTTCTTCGCCGCCCAGGTGGTCAGCGCGGACATTGGCGCCGAGAAGCCAGACCGCCTCTTCTTTGAACGCGGCCTGGCCATCGCGCAAGCCGACCGTCGTTGTGTCCTCCACGTCGGCGACAGCCTGGACGCGGATGTCAACGGCGCGCTGAACGCCGAAATCGACGCCGTCTGGGTCAACCCCTCCGTGCCCGCCGACGCTCCCGTGCCGGTAATCGCCTCCATAGCGGAATTGCCCGACCTCATCCGGCCCCACGTCGCGCCCGTGCCCTGGGCACTGCCGTAACCTCTGCTGGTCGTCTGGCCGCCGACCCGGAAAAACCAATGAATCTCGAGTGGGACGTCATCGCGTCGAAGCTGGCCTGGCGAGGTCGCTTTCCCGTGGTGATCGACCGCCTGCGGGCCCGCGAAGACGGCCGCGAGATGGACTACACCTACCTCAAGCTGAGCGGCGGCGCGGTCACGGTGCTGGGACTCGACGACGAGAACCGGGCCATTTGCGTGCGGCAGTACCGTCATCCGACCGGCCAGGTCATGCTGGAACTCCCGGCCGGTCATGTCGACCGCAACGAAACGCCCGCCGCCTGCGCGCACCGGGAGTTCGAGGAAGAGACCGGCCTGCGCATCGGCGACCTGGAATCCCTCGGCTCCTTCGTGCCGGTGCCCGCCCTCAGCGGATTCCGCATGCACATGTTCATTGGGCGCAACCTGTCCCAGGGTGAGGCTTCGCTTGACGAGTCGGAGATCCTGGAAGTCGTCCGCGTTCCGCTTTGCGAGCTGCGCGAGCAGATCCTGGACGATCAATACGACCACGCCGGGATGATCAGCACCGTGCTGATCGCCTCGCAGCGAGGCTTGCTGCCCGAGTGATTTCCCGTGCCCTGATTGTTCCAGGCCCCACGGATCAGGTGCGCCGTGCCGCCTACGAGCAGGTGCTTGGCACGGATCGCGTGGACTGGTTGACCGACGGGGCGAGCCTGACTGACGTCGTGGCCGTGGACCTGGACGACCCAGATGACCTGCCGGATGACCTGCCGGATGACCTGCGCGAGCGGCTGCTGGCGTCCGATGCGCTTATCGTTGCTGGCGCCCCGGTTGCAGGCACCCCTGACGCGGGTTCGTTAGCGGCCTGGCCAGACCTGATGGCGGGACCGGTTGTCACCCTCTCGGCCGAACTGGACTCGCTGGGTCGCCGAACCATGTCGAAGTCCGTCGTGGTCGCGGAGGCGCCCGGGCTTGGCCCGGCCGCCTGGCGGGCCGCGCTTGGGCTCATCGCGCTCGGCGGCGGCCTGCGGCGCATCGCCGCCCGCGTTGAACCGCGCGGCCCCGGCTTCTCGGCGATCTACGGTGTCGGACGCTTTCGCGACGACTCCATCGCCTACGTCGAGGCCATGTCCGGAGCCCCACCCGGCGCCGGACTCTGCATTTACGAATCCCTCGGCCGTGACGGCATCCGCGAATACGACTCGCGCCGATCAATCAACCGCGTGATCAAGGGCGGTGTGGAAACCGGGCTGCCTGCTACGCAAGACGAGCCCTACGCACAGTTTGTCGCCAGTCTCTGTCGCGGCGACGGTACGGGGCCGCCGCCCGCGCTTGCCCCGACTCTGGCCGACGCCCACGCCGCCTACGCCGCGCTCATGCGGGCTTGCGAGTCCGCAACGGCGGTCACGCTATGAATAAGCCGGTGCGCATGGCCGCCGTCAGCTTCGACCACGGGCATCAGTACTCGTATCTGCGGGCCATGCTGCGGCTGCCCGAGATCGAACTCGTCGCGATTTCCGAACCGGATCCCGACGAACGCGTCGTGGCCGAGCGGCTCCTGGCCGAGAGTGGCGGGGACTCGGTGCGAGTGCACGCCAATCACGCCGACGCAATCCAGGCGGACGATATTGACGCCGTCAGCATCTGTGCCGCCAACGCCGAACATCACGATCTGACGCTCGCCGCCGCCGAGGCCGGGAAGCATGTCCTTTGCGAGAAACCCCTGGCCATTTCCATGGACGAAGCCACCGCGATGGTCCGCGGCTGCGCCGAACATGGCGTCACCCTCGCCACCGCCTATCCCGTCCGCCACGCACCCCAGGTCTGGGAGGCCAAGCGTCGTCTCGACAGCGGCGACCTGGGCCCGATTCGCGCCATGTCGCTGACCAACGTCCTGCGCGCCCAGCCAATCGGCTGGTTTATTGATCCAGCGCGGTCTGGAGGCGGGGCCATCCGCGACCACATCGTGCACGCCACCGACCTGATGCGCTGGTTCGTCGGAGGCGAAGTCCGGCAGATCTACTGCGAGGCCGACACCCTGGCGCGCGACATTCCGGTCGAGGACACCGGCGCCCTGATCGAGGTGTTCGACTCCGGTGTGATAGGCACCTGCGATCCTAGCTGGAACCGCCCGACGACCTGGCGGAAGTGGGGCGACGTGAGCGGCCGCATCATCTGCGAGGGCGGCGTCATAGAGTTCGACATTACCGATCACGTCATTCGGGTCACGTCCGCCGATCCCGGCATCCCCTACCAGGAATCCGGGTTCTCTTCGGATATGAACGCGGCCCTGCTGCTGGACTTTGCCGACGCCGTGGCGACCGGGCGTCCGCCCTGCGCCGACGGCCTTGACGGCTGGGCCGGCGTCGCCTGCACCGAGGCCGCCTACGCCTCGGCCCGTCGACACGAATTCGTCGACGTGCCGCGTTTTCGCTAGGCGGCTCGCAGCCAGGCGATCTACTGATCGACGAGCGCGGCCGTTGCGAGCGGACTGGCGCCTCTCTGGGCGTGGGTCACGTGGCCTACGATGGAAGCGCGCGTGGCTTGAATGAACAGAGCGGGCGGCAATGTCGGAACAGGCATCACAAGAACCCACCTACACCATGGGCTACAGCGACGACTTTCAGCAGATGCTCGCTCGTCGCAGTGTGCACACGCATGCCGCGCATCTGGTGCCTCACCTCAAGCCCGGCCAGCGCGTGCTCGACTTTGGCTGTGGTCCCGGAACCATCTCGGTCGGCCTGGCGCAGGTCGTCGATCCTGGTGAAGTGCACGGCATCGACATGGAAGCCTCGCAGATCGCAATGGCCAATGCCGCCGCCGAGGCTGGTGGCCACGCCAACGCGACCTTCCACGTCGGCGACGTCACCGACCTGCCGTTCGATGACCACTCATTCGACGTCGCCCACTGCCACGCCGTGCTGATGCACGTACCCGACACCCAGGCGACGCTGGCCGAAGTCAAGCGCGTCCTCAAGCCCGGCGGCCTCATCGCCAGTCGCGAGTCGATCATCTCCTCCTCGTTCCTGCATCCCGGCGACGAGGACACGGCCGAAGCCTGGGAAACGTTCGCCAGGCTCCTGGCCGGCAACGGCGGCCATCCGGAAATGGGGCTTGAGCTCAAGGCCAATCTCATGGCGGCCGGATTCACCGACATTCGGGCGTCCGGCTCCTTCGACTTCTTCGGATCGACTGAGGACGTGGCCTTCTTCCACGGCTTCATCAACGACTGGTTCTACTCCCCCAAGGTCACCGCGGCCATCGTGCAATTCGGGTTGGCGTCCCAGGAGCAACTCGATGACTGGCAGGCCCGGATCGATGAGTGGCGGGACAATCCCGGCTCGGTCGGCGCGATCGCCTTTGGCGAGGTCATCGCGTACAAGCCGTAGACTCGGCATCGCACAAGTGTTGTTGGCAGTTGAATCACGCTTAACCCGGACTGCGGGTGTCTGCCAGACCTACCGATGAATTCCACACCGCGTTTGCATAAAGGCCTGCGCGATGGCTGCCTGGGCGGCGAGACGCCGGTTCCGGAGATCTTTCGCCTTGCCGGTCTCGGTGGCTTTGAGGGCGTGGAGTTGACCCTGCCGGCGGATGGGCCGTTCTCGTTGCGGGCCACGGACGCCGAACGACACGAACTGCGGCGCCTGGCGGCGGAAGGGCCGCCGATCTTCAGTCTGAACGCCGGGCTGCCGTGGCAGTACTCCGCGTCGTCGCTGGACCAAGCAACTCGCAGGGAGGGGCAGGCGCTGGTGCGGAGCAGCATCGACCTGGCGGCGGATCTGGGCGTGGACACGCTGCTGTACATCCCGGGCGTGGTCACGGATGACCAACCGTTCACCGAGGTCTGGGACGCCGCGCGCGCGGCTACCGAGGCGCTGCTGCCTCAAGCCGAAGAGGCTGGAGTGACGCTGGCGGTGGAGAACGTATGGAATGCGCTGATCCTTAGCCCGCGCGACATGCTGGAGTTTGTGGACGGCTTTGCCAGTCCAAGCCTGCGGGTCTACTTCGACGTCGGCAACGTGATGCAGTTTGGACGTCCACAGCACTGGATTGAGGCGCTGGGCGCGGACCGGATCGCCCGAGTTCACGTCAAGGACTTCACGCTGCAACCGGGTGGCTGGCTGGGATTCACGCAGTTGCTGCACGGGGACGTGGACTGGCCAGTGGTTATGCAGACGCTGCGGCGTGTGGGCTATAGCGGTTGGATTACGCCCGAGGTGAGTCCGAGCAGCGCGCCGCCCGAGAGCTGGGTTGCGGAACTCTCGGCAGCCATGGACACGATCATCGGCTACTACGGATCGTGAGCAGCCGCTCGCCACTGCGAGCAAGTTTCCGGTGAGATACTGCGCGCCATGACTCAGCCAATCCGTGTACGCATGGCGCCGAGTCCCACGGGCGATCTGCACGTGGGCAACGCCCGTACGGCGCTATGCAACTACCTGATGGCCCGCCGCCTGGGCGGCGCGTTCATCCTGCGGGTTGAGGACACCGACGCCCAGCGCAGCGACGCGTCCCACGAAGAGGGGATCTACGAGGGGTTGCGCTGGCTGGGCCTGGATTGGGACGAAGGCCCGAACGTCGGCGGACCGTTCGGGCCCTATCGGCAGAGTGAGCGGCAGGACATCCACGGGGAAGCCGTGCAGCAACTGCTGTCTACCGAGCGAGCCTATTACGACTACACGACGGCCGAGGAGCGGGCCGCCGAACGGGAGCAGCAGCGGGCGGAGGGCCAGCCGCAGCGCTATTCCGGCATGGGCCGCCATTTCACGGCCGCCGAGATCGCCGAGCGCAAGGCCGCCGGCGTCGTTCCGGCCGTGCGGTTTCGGGCCGACCCGAAACCAGTTCGGTTCGACGACATCGTCCTGGGAACGATCCGCGCAGGTCCCGACGAAGTCGACGACTTCGTGATTGCGCGCGGCGACGGATCGGCGCTTTACAACATGGCGGTCGTGGTGGATGACGAGCACATGCGGATCAGCCACGTGGTCCGGGGGAAAGATCACGTGTCCAATACGTTTCGGCAGGTGCTCTTGTACGAAGCGCTGGGCTGGACACCACCCGCCTTCGCGCATTTGCCGCTGGTGGTCAACCGACGTCGCCAGAAGTTCTCAAGCCGGGACGGCGCGCAGTGGGTCGGGGAATACCGAACGCAAGGCTACCTGCCGGAGGCCCTGGTCAACTTCCTGATATTTCTCGGCTGGGCACCGGGTGACGAGCGCGAGATTTTCAGCCTGGAGGAACTGGTGCAGGAGTTCCGGCTGGAGCGGGTTAACCGAGCCGATGCCGTGTTTGACCCGCAACGGCTGGATCACTTCAACGGCGTCTGGATTCGAAGGTTAGATCTCGACGATCTGGCGGAGCGCGCGTGGACCTACGCGACGGCAGGGGGACTGGAGCTAAGGCCGGATCAGCGTGGCTATTTCAGGTCGGCGCTAGAGCTGGAGTACGAGCGTCTGTCGCACCTCAATCGGACGGCCGAGCTGATGGATTTCTTCTTCGACGACGATCTTGATCCGGACATGGGGCAGGTGAGGTTCAGACGGCACACGGCGGCCGAGACGGCACGGGCTCTCGAATTGGTGAAGGCCCTGGTTGATGACACCGAGCCTTTTGACGACCCAACGCTGGAAGCTCGTATGCGCGCACTCGCCAGCGACCTGGGCTGGAAAGCCGGCGACCTGTTCATGCCCACTCGCATTGCAGTGACGGGGCGGAAGGCCACGCCGCCGCTGTTTGCCACGATGGAGGTCCTGGGCCGCCAGCGCTGCCGTGAGCGCTTGCAGCGCGCGCTGTCCGGTCTGGCAAAGCTCGCCACCGCCTGAGTCCGTGTACGACCGCATCATCAAGTTTCTTCCGCACGAACTCGGGCTGCCGTGGGAACAGGTGCGCGTGGAGGTGGACGGCGAGCTGGTCAGCTGGATGCAGACCTTCACGGTTCCGCACCGGCTGCGTGGGGCGACGCTGGAGAGCGCCGGGGTGGTTGGCGTTCACACGGCCGACGCGCACCAGATGCGAGGGCACATGCGTTTCATGCTGGAAACCGTGCTGGAGCGGGCCGAGGGACGCGGCGTGCCCCTCTCGATGCTGTATGGCGGCGTGGCGGACGTGTATCACCGCTGGGCGTACGCCACCGTGATGCCGGAGTTCAGGTTCAGCATTTCGACGCGGCGCGCCGAGGCGGTGCCGGGGAGTCACCGGATTCGGGACGGTAAGCCCGAGGATCGACCTGCGATCGCTCGCCTGTACAACCGCGAGACCGCCGGCATGACGGGGGTGCGGGTGCGAGAGCCCGAACGCTGGTTGGGTCCGCGCCAGGGCCTCTATTTCGGCCGGTTGGATGCGTGGGTGCAGGTGGCGCTGAGCGATGACGGACGGATCGTCGGCTACTGCATCGGCGATCAAATCGAGGGCGACGCGCAGCGCCTTGACATCGTGGACGCGCAGGCGACCAGTAGCGCTGTGGCGGGGTCCCTGATTCGGGCCATGGCGGAGGAAGCGATCCGACACCGGATGGGAAGCCTGGACTTTCACGTGTATCCAACCGGCCGCGTGGGTCGGTATCTGCAGAATCTCGACGTGAGCATGACGACGGAGCGTCCGATCAGCCGCGCGCAGATGGTTCGGCTGAGCCTGCCGGGCGCTGTGCTTGAGGCGCTTCAGCCCTACGCACGCGAGCAGGCCGAAACGCTCGGTCCGGATCGCCCCGCGCGTCTCACGATCGAGACGGAGTTGGGCTCGGGCGACCTGGCGCTTGGGGGCGAAGCGCCAGCGCGGAAGATTGGGTTGCCGGCCGACCGACTGTGCGAGCTTCTCTTCGGCTACCGATCAGCGGAGGAACTACGCGAGATCCACGGCGTACGCCTAGCCGAGCGTGACGCCGAACTCATGGATGTGCTCTTCCCGCGTCTCGACGCGTATTGCTATTGGCCTGACCGGTACTAGGCGCGAAGCCTCAGCCGGTGGTCTGGGACGCAGCCTCGGTCAGGGCCTGGCACTCGACACAGCCGGCTCTCAGCGACTGGACCCGGCGAAACAGCACGAATGCCATGAAGAGAGCTGTAGCGCCTCCGATAAACGGCCGGGCCGGGTCGAAGAAATTCGCGGCCGCGCCCGTGCCGAAGGCAGCCACCAGGAGCCCGTTGCAGAGTGGGCAGGAAATGGCGAAGGCCGAGAGGAATCCGCCCGCGTAGATAGGACCGCTGCCGAAGTCCTGGCGCCGGCGCATGGCGAACATGCTCACGCCGGCCAGCGCGCCGACCAGCACGGCGTTGAGCGCCCAGATGGGGTAATCGATGGCATAGGCGGGCGTGGCCCGCTCGAGTATCGGCGTGTCGATGGCGCCGGTGATCACACCCACGCTCAGGCCAAACGCCGCGGCGGTCAACACGCCCACCACTACCGCCGCCGCGAGCGGCGAGCGGGTGGGAAATCGTTGCGCGCGGGCTTGCAGGGTAATGCGGCCAGTCTATGCCGTTCCGGCGCTCCCGGGGCCAGCCACCTATTTAGCGGCCGCAGGTACGGGTTCAGGCGAGCCGCGTGACCGAGACGTAGTACGCGCCGGCCAGCCTGGCGCCGTCAGCGTCAAGCCACCAGGTCTTGAGCCGTGTCGGACCGGCACTGAGGTCAGCTGTGAAGGTTGCGCACCGATCCTGCGGCCGGACCTCAGCTTCCGCCTCGAATTCGCCAATCTTTAGCCAGGCCCGGGCGACCGACAACGCCGCGCCCTCGGGCAACGACCCGTCAACGCCGTGCATTTCGGGGGCAGGCGCTGAAATCGGCAGGTCGGACTCCTCCGGCCAGCGATAAAGCGAGAACTTGTAGGACCCAGGAAGTTCGACCTGGAGGTGCCAGGTGCCGCTGTCCATCACACAGCCACGGATGTTGCCGGGGTTGTCGCAGTAGACGTACGCCCAGTCGCAGCTGCACAGACGGGTCGGGTTCTCGATGTCGGAGCCGATAGTGATGGGGTGATAGCTATCGAGGTTTCCGCCCAGCCGATCCCACCAGGCGTCGTACTCGGCTTGCATGGCGGCCTGAATGTCCGGGTACTGACTCGCCATGTCGGTCTGCTGCCGCGGGTCGCGCGAGAGATCGAAGAGCTGCTCACCAAGCAGACGCCACCTGTTCCAGATCACGGCCGCGTCGCCCCGGCGCGTTTCGCCCGACCAGCCGTCGACGGCGTGGCCGTATTGCACAAATAGCATCCGGTCGGCGATGGGCTCTACGTTCTGAAGGGTCGCTGCCAGTGAAATCCCATCGACTTCAAGCGGCGCAGGTTCCGCCAGGTCGCACAGGTCGATGAGCGTCGGAAGAATGTCCTGGCACTGGGTTGGCTGGTCGATCTGGCGTGGTCCCATCAGTCCTCCGGACGGCCAGCGGATGAAACAGGGGACCCGGTGGCCGCCCTCGTACAGCGATCGCTTCTTGCCTCGCATTCCGGCGTTGTAGACGCTCTCGCCCGAAGCCGTTCCGTTGTCGCCCATGAAGATCAGGATGGTGTTGTCGCGGAGTCCGGAATCGGTGAGGTAGGCGTCCAGGCGGCCGAAGTTCTCGTCGATGTTGGCGATCATCCCGAAGAAACTGGCGACGTTGTAGTCGACGTGGTCGAGGTACGGCTGGCGGTACCGGTCGGGCACCCAGTGCGGGCCGTGGGGGGTATTGGTTGCCAGGTAGGCGAAGAACGGTGCGTCGCGGTCCTGGTCGATCCAGCTGATCGTCTCGTCGAACCAGATGTCGGTGCAGTACCCCGGGAGCTGCTCGATAGCGTCGCCGCGCCTGGCGTGGGGGTTGAAGTAGTCGTTCTCAAAGACGTCGGCCGCCGAGGTGATGCCCCAGGACGGGTGGTGGATTGTCGTCTGAAACCCCCGATCCTGCGGGCGGTACGGGTAGTTGTCGCCCAGATGCCACTTGCCGAAGTGGCCGGTTCGGTAGCCGTTAGACGCAAAAAAGTCGGCCATGGTGGGGAGCGCGGGATCCAGCAGTGAACGGCCCATGCATACGAATGTGGCGCCGTTTCGCAGCGCGTCCTGCCCCGTCAAGAGCTGGCTGCGGGTGGGCGTGCACATGGGCGCCACGTGGAAGTCTTCGAGGCGGACGCTTTCCGCGTGGAGCCGGTCCAGGTTGGGCGTGCGAAGGATTGGATTACCGTGGCAGGAGAGGTCGCCGTAGCCCTGGTCGTCGGTCAGCAGAACGATGACGTTGGGTCTCAGTCTCGACAAATGGCCTCCACTCTTGCTGCCAGATTTCGGCTTTGGATCGCCGGACAGGATCTAGCTGGCGCGCTCGGCCACGGTCCGTCCGAGATCGCCGTCACGAACGAATGCCTCGAACTCGGCCAGGTCCCCGAAAACGCGGGTGGAAAGGAAGCGAACGGCCCAGTTGGTCGTCATCGGCGACACCGTGAACACCAGCCGGCCGGCTGCGTAGGCCCGGTACATCTCAACGGCCGTGCCCATCGTGGCGACGGGCGCATAGGCGACCAGCACGTCGGTCTCCGCCGCCAGGTCCAGCTCGCCCATGAACGCCCGGCGCGCGGCTTCGTTGTCGTAGGCAACCGAGTCCGGGTTCAGTTCCGCGGGACAGACCACCTCGGCCTCCGGGTGCGCTGCCGTGATGATGTCGCGCAAATGCTGTCGATAGTCCTGGGCGTGGAGCGAATTGTCCGCATTGGATCCCTGCATGACGCCGGAGAGGAAGACAGAAAACGGCGGCCGCTCATCCGTCCGTCCGTTTGCGGCCTTTCGGCGCGCGGAGTCTGTCCCACTTTTCTCATCGCTTATGGCATCGATCGCGTGCATTAGTCCTCCTGAAGTGCCAGCCAGAATGGGTCGTCGCGTTTCAGTCGCAGTGGTCGTCCCGCCGCGTCGACATACGCGTGCGTCGATGCGGCGGTCGCGGTCACCTGTTCACTGCGCAAGATCTCGTACGTCAGGTCAACCCGAGCGCGAGTCACCTCGTCCAGACTGAGATGCACGTCTACTCGCTCGCCCGCGTAGACGGGCGCCTGAAACGTGCAGCTACAGGCTGTGAGCGGCAAGTAGATTCCTCGCTCGGTCAGTTGCCCGTAGGGCTGTCCGATGGCTTCCAGCCACCCGATCCGCGACTCCTCCAGCCACCGGAAGTAGTTGGAGTGGTGGACGATGCCCTGCGCGTCCGTGTCGGAATAGCGCACGCGCAGGGTCTCGACGTGATCGCAGGCGTCACTCACCGATGTTGGCGAGGAAGGCGCCGATGGCATCGGCGCCAGCCAGGACCGACAGTTCGATGTCGAACTCGGTTGTTTCGCCCGGCTCCAGGATCTGCAGCGTTCCGTCGGCGCGGTTGACGGCGCGCCCGAGCACGGTGCAATTGGCCGGCTCGATGCCGGTGACGTAGTTGCCCACGCCAAGAAACTTCCATTGATTGAGGAACGGCAGCTGGGATTTGGGGTACGAGAAGCCAAGACCGATCCCATCGCCGAACGAGCGATTGACCAATGCCGCGTGCACCATGCCGTCGGCATCAGGCTCGACATCGTGGATCCAGACGGTGTTCTGCCAGCCCGGGGTCGGCGGGCCGTAGGTGTCCCAGCCGGCTTCCAGTGAGGCCGAGTGCTCGTCGTAGGGCCGTCGCGAGCGGCTGCGTACGTGCAGTTTCGACCCATCGTCTACCAGCGGATAGCCGGGATTGAAGTGGAAAAGGATCATTGCCGGCTCGGGCTCGGATCCCAGGTTCGTGATCTCGTCGTGAATGCGTATCGACGTCGATCCCAGCGAACTCGAGATGCGCCGCTTGAGTTCCAGGTTTTCACCGAACAGCGCGGCCTGACGCACCCGGCCCTGGACCCACATCTCGTACTCGTCGCCTCGCCACTCACCATCAGCATGAACGTTGGAGGCGGCCAAGTTTGAGAGGCGCCCGTGTAGACCCATGTCGGTGTACATCCGGTCTGGGTCGACGGCCGGGTCGCCGACGTTGTCCAGGCCTCCGGTGACCAGCAGACCGAGCACGGTGCTGCGCACCCAACCCCAGCCTTCGGGTTCGTAGTACGCGCCGTGCATCTCGCCGGCGGCGCTACGGAAGCCCAACGGAATGTCGTTGAACCAGGCTCCCGAGATGTCGAGCGCGCGGCCGGGTATCACCGTGAAGCGCAGCCCTGAGCCTGTGTTCACGTCGACAACCGACAGGCCGTCGCCGGCCCCGCCGTCCAGGCGATATTCGCGGACGCCGCCGACTTGCGAAACGTCTCCCACGCGCGCCATTAACTCGGCGCGGCTGATCTGGCGACCCCACAGATTTGGCATGTCGGCTCTCGGCTGGCGGCTAGCGGGCGGCGCCCATTGTAGGCGGGAGGTCTTTAGGCGCCTGCCGGTGCTCGAGTGGCCGATCGCTCCCAGCCGAGCGCGACCAGGAGCAGAAGTGCCGAGATCAGTCCCGCGGTCCCGAGCCAGCCCATGCCGGCGCCACCCACCAGCAGCGGGCCGGACAAGAAGCTGCTGAACACGCCGACGACTCCTATCAAGACTTCGACCCGCCCTTGAATCCGGGCACGAACGTTCAGCGGTACTCCGCGCGCCAGCATGGTTGAGCCGGCCACGAAACAGGCATTCCAGCCGTAGCCGAGGAAGAACATGGCCGGCAGCACGGTGCCCACGCCGGCGTCGAACGCAGCCAGCGCGCTGGCCAGCATCAGCAAGACCGCGCCAATCAGCACCATCGGCCGCGGCCCCAGCAGGTCCACGAGGCGTCCCGTCAGCGGCGCCAGTGCAAACATGCCGGCCACGTGCGCGGTCATGGCCACCGGAACCGCCTCGCCCAGGTCCGCATAGCTGTCCAGGTGCAGGGGGATGACCACCATGATCAACGTCATCACACCCTGGCCGGTCAGCATCGCCAAAATGCCCAACTGCACCCGGCGATCGCGCAGCACCCCGCGCAGGTCCGGCGGCTCGCCGTCCGCTGGCGGCGCCTCCGGCGTCGGGTCGGCCACGTCGCGCGGATCGGGGCGCACGAAGGCCCAGGTCACCAGCGCAGAAAACAGCAGCAGCCCGGCTGCGGCGAACCAGGGTCCGGCCAGCGGAGACAGCCCGCCCGCGCCTGCCAATTCCTGCGCATATCCACCCAGCAGCGGCCCGCCCAAGGCGCCGGCGGTGGCGCCCCAGACGACGATCCCAATGGCGCGACCGCGACGACTCGGCTCGTAGACCTCAGCGGCGACGTAACGTGACATGTCGCCGCCCGCCCGCGCGACGCCCATCAGCAGCGACCCGACCAGCAGCAGCCAGAACAAGCCGGCCGCAACTGCCAGCGCGGCCGTCGCAGCGCCCACGGCCCCCAGCGCGTAGCTGCCGGCTATGGCCGGCCGTCGCCCAAACACTTCCATGGCGCGGGCGATCGGCGGCGGCCCGATTGCCCGTCCAACCATCGAGACCGCGGCAGGCAATCCGGCCAGCTCCGCGTGTCCGCTGAGCTCTTTCCCGGCGATGGTGAGCACGATGAACCCGGCCAGGTACCCAACGCCGATGCTGCCGCGCGCCACGAATAGCGCGCCGACGATGCGGCGCCGGCCGGCCTCGCTGATTGCGGGTGACGCCGCAGGCGTGCTCATGAGTTGGACGGGAGTCTACGCGCCGGTCCGCCTGCCGCGCCCGCTAGGCTGTCCCCGGCGTATCCGCGGGGAACGAGTCGATGAGCGAGCAGGACGGACAGGTAGCGCTGGTGACGGGCGGCGCCATGGGTATTGGCGGCGGAATCGTGGAGTCGTTCGCCGCCGCCGGAGCGGCCGTGAGCGTGGCCGACGTGGACGAGGCAGCGGCTCGCAACCTGGTCGACCGCCTGCGAAGCGACGGTCGGCGCGCAAGCGCGGTTATCGGTGACGTCAGTTCAATCGCGGACGCCGAGCGCATGGTCGAGGAAACCGTGACCGAGTACGGCGGCCTTGACGTCCTGGTCAACAACGCCGGTATCCAACCCACGGCTTCGTATATGACGGCCGAGGAGATGGACGAGGCGACCTGGGACCGCATCATCGACATCAACCTCAAGGGCCAGTTCCTGATGTCCAAGTTCGCGATCCCGCACCTGCGGGCGCGCGGCGGCGGGACGATCATCAACATTGCCAGCGTGCAGGGATTGCAGTCGCAGCCTCAGGTTCCGGCCTATGCCGCCAGCAAGGGCGGCAGCCTGTCGCTGACCCGCAACATGGCGCTGGATTTCGCCAAGGACAACATTCGCGTGCTGGCCATCAATCCGGGCACGATCGACACGCCGCTCGCGCGAGGGGCGGCTCGGGCGTTTGGCGACGAGGACGAAATGCTGAACCTGTGGGGACGCTCGCACCCGCTGGGCCGGGTCGGGAAGACCTCCGAGATCGGGGCCGTGGCGGTGTTCCTGGCGAGCGAGGGCGCGTCGTTCATGACCGGCGAATTCGTCAACGTGGACGGCGGCTACATGGCGCTGGGCGCCTGGGCGGCCGGGACGGACTAGCTACTCGATCAGTCGGTCGACGATCACCGTCTCCCGACTCGGGGCGCCAATGCGTTCCAGGCGGCGGCGAGGTCGCGGTTTGCACTGAAGCTCCCGTAGAGCGCGGCCCACATGTCGTCGACCGCAGCTTCGGCCGCCGCTTGATCGCCTCTGGCCAGGGCCTCCTCCAAGGCCGAGATTCCTGCACGCTGAGTCTCGGCGGCGGCCAGCGCGGCCTGTGCGGCTTCGTCGGCGGCCGCTGCGTGCGCGGCGGCCAGGTCGGTGATGGGAGGCGGCGGAGATTCGGCATCCATCGCCGCGCGCTCGGAAGTCGTCGACCCGCCGTAGCGGGGCGGGAGCTTGGCACCGTTTTCGTCCCACCAGGTGTGCGTCGGATCGATGTGGGGGGTGACGGAGAGGTACATCGTCATGGTCGAGTCGCCGACGCAGCGGACGAGGTGGATTTCATCGCGGTCGGCGAAGCAGAGCTGGCCTGGGCCCAGCACTTCAGTGTGACCTTCGATCACAAACTCGGCCTGGCCCTCCAGGATCAGGAAGATCTCGGCACCCAGGTCATGGCTGTGCGGGACGTTCTCCTCACCCGGCTCCATCTGGAGAAACCGCGCGCGGATGTCGGGCTGGATGATCAGGTTCTGGATGTCGGTGCGTGAATCAAAGACTCGAAAGGCCATGTTCAACTCCCGCTGGTGAACGACGCTCGCACGATGTCGCGAACGAGCGTCAGGTGGTCAATCAGCTCGGTTCCGGGGGTATCCGGCGTGCGGCCCGACCGGATCGAGTCATGGAAGTGTTCAAGCTCGCGCTTGAATGGGTTCTCGTGCCAGGAGAGTTCCCGTCGGGAGGGCGCGCCGTCCGCGTCAGGTTCCAGGACGACAGCCGTGGTCGGCAGACCGCGGCTGAAGCCGGTCGGGAAGGAGACTATGACGCGCTCGGAGCGTGCGTAGACGGCAAACGTCTCTTCGAACGCCCAGAGGTCGGGCAAGTCAATCCAGGTCAGCACGGCTCGTATTCCGTTCGGATAGCGCAGCGTGGTCGTTAGCCCGCTGCCCTGGCGCCAGATTTCGGTGTTCAGCACGGCCTCCGGCGGTCCGAACAGGCCGTGCAGGACGCTGATGTCGTGGATCAGGCTGCCGTTGACCATCTGATAGGCGCGCACGAGCTCCGCCGCCGGATCGTCCAGGCCCAACGCCTCCGCAACCAGCGCGGTGTCCGCTGCGCGTAGGCGGGCCAGAAGCTCGTCCGGCAGGTTGGCTCGGTGAAACGAGAACTCGGCCATATGCAGGTCGTTGGAGGGGTGCAGGTGGTTGATCTGGACTAGGCGGACGTCGTGCATGGCCTTCACGCGGCGGGCGGCGTAGGCGTAGCTGGGTTCGTATCGCTTGGGGTAGGCCACCATCAACACGACGCCAGCCGCCTGGCACGCCTCGATCATGGCCCGGGCCTCGCGCAGCGTGATGCAGGCCGGCTTTTCGACCAGCACGTGCATGCCGGCCGCCGCCGCGGCCAGGACCTGCGGCGCGTGGGATCCGGAGGAACAGATCAAGACCGCGTCGATGTCCGAGGCCACCAGGTCGTGCACGTCGGTGAAGCGCGCCTGTTCCGGCACGTGGAAGTCATCGCCGACCCTGCGCAGCAGGTCCGCCGCAATGTCGCAGATGCCGCCGATTTCGAAGCGGTCGCGACCGTCGCGGAGATGCGGCAGGTGCTGAATCTGGGCAATCGCGCCGCAGCCGACGACGCCGATCCTTAGACGGGACATTGACAGGCTCCTCGCCCGCCGAGTTGGTTCAGCGTAGAACGATCAGGGAACGGCGTCGAAATCGAGCGCGCTGCGTTGCGAAAAAAGGCAGCAATGTACGGCCGCCCGGGATCTCTGCCTGTCTCCGCCCAACGCGCGGTTCCGCGCCGACAATTGGTCTCGGCCGTCAGTCGGTGTTGCGCTTGCTCGCGATGAGTGCGTCGCGCATGCCTTCCAGCAGACCTTCGGTTCGTGCCTGCTGTCGGGCGAGTTCGGTCAGATCGCGCCGCAACTCGCGCAGGTCGGCTCGCATCGCAGCCAGCCCGGCCACAATCAGCGCCGCCAGCGCTACTCCCACCGACAAGACACCGATCAGTTCGGGAGTCATACCCGTAGTGTCTCACGTCGCCGTCGCTTCGAATTGCGAGCCGACGTTGACATCCGAACGCCGTTGAACTGACGATTGCTGTGTGCGATTCCGGGGGACGATGGCATGCAACGTGTAGGGCTGCTGGTTCCATCGGTCAATACGGTGGTGGAGCCAGAGTTCTGGCGGCTTGTGCCTGGCACGGCCACTGTGCATTCGGCGCGGATGCGGAACTCGACGTGTGATGTGGACGACTCTCGCCAGATGCTGGCGCATGCCGAGCGGGCGGCGGACGAAGTAGGGAGCGCGCTGGTGGACGTTGTGGCGTTCGCCTGCACGGCCAGCAGCTTTGTGGACGGACGCGACGGCGAGGCCGCGCTGCACGACTTGATTTCGTCGGCCGCCAACGCACCGGCTATTACCACTTCGGGCGCGGTGGCCGAGGCTTTGAAGTCGTTGGGTAGCCGCCGGGTGGCGCTGTATACGCCCTATCCGGCTGAACTGAACGATCACGAAGAGGAGTTCCTGGCCACACACGGCATCGAGACGGTGTGTGCGTATGGATTGGGCATCTCCGCAGCGGTGGAGATTGCCGACGTGAGCTCGAGCGAATTGCGCGACTTCGTTGAGGCGCAACCGCCGCCGGCCGACGCGGACACCATCTTTCTCTCGTGTACCAACCTGGCGACCTTCGAGGTCATCCGGCCGCTGGAAGCGGCGTACGGTTTGCCGGTGGTCAGCAGCAACAGCGCTACGTTCGCGGCGGTCGCGCGGCGGCTTGGGTGGGAGATTCCGCCTGTGCTGGGAGCGCTGGCCGGTCGAGCGGCGGCGGCCGCTCTCACGTAGCGACCCGCAGCTTGAAGGCCGACGGCCCGGACTCTGGCGGTCTGCGCGCGGCTGCGGACGTTGGTGGGACTTTCACCGACCTCGTAGCGGTGGACGCAGCGGGCACCGTCACTCGGCATAAGACGCTGTCGACGCCGCCGAACTTTGACAGCGGGGTGCTCGCGGGTCTGGAGGCATGTGCTGACGGCTCGCTCGAACCGCTCGCCAGCCTGCTGCACGCCAGCACGGTGGCGACCAACGCCATTCTCGAGCGACGCGGGCCGCGGACAGGACTGATAACGACCGAGGGATTCCGCGATGTGCTGGAGATTGGGCGGCTGCGGTACCCGCGCTTGTACGACCTGAGCTGGTCGCGGCCGGAGCCGCTGGTGGAGCGCCGGTTGCGGCTGGGCGTGGGCGAACGCATGGCGGCCGATGGGTCGGTGGTCAGGCCGCTGGACGAAGGGAGCGTGGCCGCGGCGTTGGACGTGCTGGTGAGAGCCGACGTTGAGGCCGTGGCGATCTGCCTGCTGAACTCGTACGTGAACGGCCGGCACGAAGTCGAGGTGGAGCGACTGGTGCGGGAGCGGCTGCCCAAGGCGGCGGTGTCTCGCAGTTCGGCGGTGCTGCCGCTGATCCGGGAGTACGACCGCACGAGCACGACGGTCATCAACGCGTACCTGCAGCCGGTGATGGGGGATTACCTGGGGCGGCTGGCCGAGGCGTTGCAGGACGCGGGCTCGCGGGCGCCGATCCTGATGTTGCAGTCCAGCGGGGGCGTGATGCCGGCGGCGGAGGCGGCCGAACTGCCGGCATTCTGCCTGGAGTCCGGGCCGACGGCCGGGGTGCTGGCGGCTGCCCAGCTGGCCCGAACGCGCGGGCTGGACCGGGTGCTGGCGTTCGACATGGGCGGCACGACCGCCAAGGCGGCGGTGGTGCTGGATGGCGCGCCGGCCATCGCGCCGGAGCTGGAGCTTGGGGGCGGCATCAGCTCGGGGACCCGGCTTACGCGCGGCTCCGGCTACCTGCTGCGGACGCCGACGATCGACCTGGCGGAGATCGGGGCGGGCGGCGGGAGCATTGCGCGGGTGGACCAGGCCGGCGGCCTGTCGGTTGGACCGGACAGCGCGGGCGCGGATCCGGGTCCGGCGTGCTACGGGCGCGGCGGACGTGAAGCGACGTTGACGGATGTCAGCGTGGTGCTGGGTCATTTCAGTCCGTCGTCGTTGCTGGGCGGGGACATGTCGATCGAAGCGGAGCTGGCCGAGCGCGCGGTGGCGCAGCATTTGGC
>VXPS01000135.1 GCA_009839425.1 Chloroflexota bacterium | reverse complement strand
TCTGGCAAAACACCAATGAGAACCTGTGGGCAACGGAGCGGGCGGCACGGACCTGTAATTCCAACAGCGACTGGCGCCTCGAGATCAAGGTGCAGGCCGATGTCCACAAGGCGAGAAGAATGAAGACGATGGAGCCCAGCCTGCGATTGGAATTTTCCGGGCGTTCGGAGTCCCACTACACGGAGGCGGGCTTCAATCACCGGTCCTATTGGATCTTCCATATCTCCGGGATCCGCCTGATCAACCAAGAGGACGGCAGCGAGATCTTTGCGCTGAGGCGGTGAGAGGCGCGCCATGCGGGGTCTCGGAATCCGCGTCACGCTCACCGGATCCAGTCGCCTTCACTGCAGCGGCCACCACCTGGCGGGCGCTCGCGGCGTCCGCCCCAATCGACCGCAACTTCAGGAATCCAGCCCATGCCCGTACCGCTTGACCAGAGTCTCCGAACGATGATCCACGCACGCGGGTGCCCGGCGCCCACGGGCGTTCCGGCAACCAAAGACCTCGCCTCTTGTTACGGCTGCGCATTCGACACAGGCAAGACCCGCTCGCAGCCACGGAGCCGGTTTGTGCAGCTCGCACGGAACGGAATGCTTGGGTGTGTGATCGCGTTTGGGGGGTCATTGGCTTTGCCGACGGAGGGTCTCGCGATCGACCCCCAGTACCGCGATGAATTCGTGGTGGACGGGGTGGCCCGGTCCCTGAAATCGTGGTGGTACGCCTTTCGGGATTGCGAGCGCAACAGCGATATCGAGAAGGGCGAATATGAAACCCGCGAGGAATTCGAAGCGCGGCGCGCGGAACTGGCCAGGAACTGTGAAACGATGTGGCCGCTCAAGAACGCAGTGGCCACGTATCCGGTCAGTCTGTCCTACAACTCCGACAGCGAAACGTTCTCGTTCACGGTGGACCTGGGCTCTACTGGCATGCCGAAGGATTTGGGGCTTGCCTACAAGCCAAACGATCCTGAATTCTGGCGACGCATGTGCGATTTGGACTTAGCCTGCGAGGAGGGGGGCAACCAGTACTTCAGAACCGTTTGCTGGATGGTCGACCCCGACTGGCTGGATAATTTTCGGGTCAACAAGTCGGCGAACATGGCGTTCGTCGATGCGGAACCCGGCATCTCCGTCTGGCAAGTCACCGACGAGAACCTGTGGGCAACGGAGCGGGCGGAAGAGACCTGCAATTTTCGTTCGGCCAATGACTACAGGCTCCAAGTCAGTGTGCGCGCCGATATCGACAAGGCAAGAAGGATGAAGACGATGGAGCCCAGCTTGCGGCTGGAATTCTCGGGGCGTTCGCAGGCTCACTACCGGGGAGGGGCACGCTTCAATGAATCGTACTGGATCTTCCATATCTCGGGAATCCGCCTGGTCAATCAGGAAGACGGAAGCGAGATTTTTGCGCTGAAGCGCTGACAGGTGCGCCATGCGGGGGTTCGGAGCATGGGCGGCATTCGTCGGGTGCCTGCTGGCGGTCGTTGCCGTTGCGGACGCGGCGATCTTCCAGCGGGTATCGGACGGAAGGGCCGAGACAAGCTCGGACGTCATCGCACGAATTGACCGCCTTGCTGCAGAACAGGCTTCAGGGCGTCGCGACTTCGAGACGCGGGGCGCCTATCAGGCCCGGATCGCGCAGGCGGAGGAAGCCCTCGAGGATCTCGAAGCAGTCCAGTATTGGTTGTCGATGCAACCGACGTCGACCCGACTTGACTGGGAAAACAGCGTTGTGCAAATCCGATTCGTCATGCCCATGGTGGTGTTGCGCGAGCGCGGAGGAAGCCAGGAAAGCAACGAGATCCGACTGAGCTATGCCGCATCGCCCGATCAGGTCCGTCTGATGGATACGTTCCCCCGGTCGATCACCCTGAGGCTCGTGTTCGGTGTAAGCCGGGCGAAGCGAATGCTGATCGAGAGCATGACGCTTCGATTCCAGGGAGACATCATCTACGAGGAGTCATGATGGCCCGGCCGGGGACAGCGTGCGGATGCCGAGCGTCGAAGAGTAAGACAGCGAGCGCTTGCTTCGGGAGGGCCATCGAGCATCCGACACCAGCGAACCAATCCCGTGCTCGCAGGCGCCGGCGCTGCCCGACTGAGTCAGCCCGTCAATTGCCACCCCCCATAAGCCGTCCGCTGGCCGGCCTCCAAGCCATGGCGTAGCCCGCTGACGTCTGATGCATCGTGGGGCTGGCGCGACATGCAGTGCTCCAACGCTGGGTGCAACGACCGAGCACGGCTAACCCTCTGCCGAATCGGCTTAGCTGACTGATATGGAGGTGGATCGAGCAGTTTGAGGAGGGTTGGAGAAAACCCTGACCGGTGGGTTCGCAGGGCGCTGCACGGTCATCTGCCCTTGCTGGCAGTTCCCGGTCGGCCTGGTCCGTGCCTGTGCACGGACCTGTTTGTGGTCTAAATTCAGACTTCAGAAGAAGGGGGCGCCCATGAAACTGTCCAGTCAGATCAGGCCGATCAGCTACCTCAAGGCCCATGCCTCGGAGATCGTTCGCACGCTCGGCGACCGGGGAGAGCCTCTGGTCATCACACAGAACGGCGAAGCCAAGGTGGTCCTACAGGACATCGACAGTTTCGAGAAGACCCAAGAAACCATGGCGCTGCTCAAGATGCTGGCGTTGGGTAACCGGCAGATCGAGGCTGGACAGGTGGAAGCCGCGGCAGACGTGATCACGCGGTTGCGGGAGCGCTGATGGCCTTTCGGGTTCAGCTGACCGATGGTGCGGCCGGCGACCTCGAAGAGATTTGCAACTACATCGAACGCCAAGATTCGCCGGCCCGGGCGAACTACGTGCTGGACCGGATTGAGGAGACCTTCCAGGGCCTGTGCGAGCGTCCGCAGCGCGGGCGCTACCCCAGGGAGCTGCTCGACATTGGGATTCGGGACTACCGGGAAGTTTTCTTCAAGCCTTACCGCATTATCTACCGGGTGATCGAGGAAACGGTCTACGTGCTCGTCATCGCTGACGGGCGGCGCGATATGCAGTCATTGCTGCTGCGGCGCCTGCTGCAGACCTAGGGGAAGGGACTCGTATACGGACCTGCCGTCGGGTCTGGCCGCCTTCGATACCGGATGACGGATCTGCGGAATGGCCAGTACCAACTCCCTTGCATCCGATCGCTTTCCGCTCAATTGCCAGCCGCATTTCCCTTGCTGCCTTCCGCGATTTTCAGGCCCGTATGGCGCGCAAGGACGGCAAAATCCCCGTCGCTATGGAGAACGCGTGCATTGGCGTGGATGGCAACGGCGCCGATGAGGCAGTCGATCAGCTTTGGGACGGTTTCCCCTTCCCGGCGGCAGAGTCGAAACAGGGCCGCAGCCTCTTCGTAGTGCCTGGGTGCCATCGGCAGGATGGTCGCACGTGCAAGCAGTTTACGGAGGTCATGGAAGTGTTTCTCGTCCTGCGCGCCAGCCAGCACTTCCAAGAGGATCGTGTCGCAGACCGCGATCTCGCCGCCAAGCAACGCCGCGACTCGATCACAGGTCCCGGACCCGGTATCGCGAAGAAACTCGACCCATGCGGACGTATCGCCAGGATCACGTCGTGCGGCCTGTCCGCAGATCTTCGAGGTTACCTTCCTAGCCCGCTCCGCGAAGGTTCCGGGCCTCGTCGAGGCCGAGAGGCTCTGCCGCAAGGGTTCGAAGTGCGAAATTGATCGCTTCGCGCTTTGTCGTCAGGCGATAACGACCCATGACGGCCGCGCAGGCCGCGTCGTCAATATCAACGTTGGTGCGTGACATACGCCAGCCATACACCATGTTCGGCTCTCAATCGACCGCCCGGTCCCGTCCGTATCGCTGACACCCGAGTGGCAAGATCATCTCCCCGGACGCCACATCCTCGGGAACGACGGGCCCCGTCCCCTCTGCACAAAGCAGATCCGTGCAAGGCCCCGTCGGTCGGCCGGCGTTACGGCGCTGTCCCTTCGCCCTGACGACCGGTCACATCGGGCGCGGGGTGCATCTCCCGGGCGTAGCCGTCGACGCCGCTGGCGATGGCGAAGACCTCGATCCGGCGGCGCGGCCAGCCCTACGACGGTGGCGCATGGTCAGTGTGGTGTGATGGTGATGTAGTGATATGATGTTGTGGTGCAACAAGACTCGAGACACTGACGACCATCTGGAGTACGCGGTGTGCGCCGCCTGACGATCAGCTTGACCAATCGAACCCACCGCGCGTTGAAGGAGGCGGCGGTACGAAGGAACTCCTCGATGGGTTCGATCATCGAAGAGGGCTTGGAGCTAACAGGTATCCAACCCTGCGATGCCGCCAAGGAAATCGTGGCCTGGGCGCACGCAAAGTCGCGATTGAGCGCCGACGAAGCGATGGCGTTGGCCGTTGAAGAGCCAAGACGATTCCGAGAGGGGGATTAGCACGAATCAGCACCTCGGGTCGCGGACTCAGGATGGAGCAGGCGGGCGATGCTCTCGCCGGTCTGCGTTGTCGACACAAACTCGTTGTCTCCGGCCTGATCAGCGCGGATCGGAGCAGTCCTCCAGCCCGAATCTTGAACGCCATGCTCGATGGCACCGTGCTCTACCTGATGTCGCGCGGTCTCCTTGACGAGTACTTCTCAATGCTGCGCTGCCCGGCACTTGTACGACGTCACCGATGCACGGACGATGAGATCAATCGGGTGCCCGCGTGTCTGGTTGGCAATTCCATGTGACGCGAGCTCGCGGTTGACGGCGATGCTCCGGATTCCGGCGACGATCATTTGTGGGCATTGCTCGCAACGTTTCCGCAGGCACATCTGGTCACCGGAGACGAGACGCTTCTCGACAACTCTCCAACTAGCGCCACGGTCATATCCGCCCGCAGCCTTTCCGACTTGATGTCTCCTGCGCGAGAGGAGTGACGCGTCGGCGCCGCTGGTGCGGCCTTCCCCCTGCAAGCGTCCTTCTGCGCCACTGGCTCCTCCTTCAGCTGAAAGGGAGCTGCATTGGGGCTCACATCCAATTGGGAGAGCCTCGATACCATGTTTAACAATCACCTGATGAAGGCCTGCCTCGCCGCCGTGTTCGCGATTGGGCTCGCGGCTTGCAGCAGCAGCAGTGATCAAGCCGCCACTCCGGATCCGATGCCGACAGAGCCGCCGCCACCGACGCAGGCGGAGCAGGATCTGGAAGAGCTCAAGAACGAGATCGCGGCTCTGCGTGCACAGCTGGGGATCGACGACACTGCCGACATCGGCGACACCGTCGCGGAGCTTCAGGCTACGCTCAAGGAGCTGCAGGACGCAGCGGCCAAGATGAAGATGGAGGCCGACGTTGCGGCCGCCTTGGCACTGTTCGCCGGTATTGGCGAGACGGCCACCAACTTGACCGTCGTAGTCGGCACTGCCGGCAATAACGGTGTTACAGACGAAGCTGGCGGCGGCGGCATGGCTTCGGTCACGGCCACTGGCTTGACTCCCGGCGTTGGCGGCGACGACGTAGTGAAGTCTGCCGAGCCCATGCTGGGCAAATGGCAGGGCACGATGCTCACGGACGCCATTGCCGACGATGCTGACGCTAATCCCGGGGCCAGCAGCACCGTGGTTGTCTACACGGACATCGAGGCTGCCAAGGCTGTGCCGTTCGGTGATGTCTACACACTCACCAACGATGTTCTGACCATTGATGCTGATGCCGACGCTGATGCTCACGTAAAGCTCATCTCCGCATCCGCATTCACGCACACTGGTCAAATGGCGCATGATCCCGATCCTGACGAAAACGAAGAAGTTGTCCGCATCAGGGGCATGTTCAATGGGGCATCGGGTGAGTATCGTTGCACAGAAGGGACTGGCGCGACGGGCACTTGCATATCTCGCGAGTCTTCGGAAGGCGTCAGGCTGGCAGGGGGATGGGTCTTTGATCCCGACTCCGGCGCCATGGCTATGATGGCCGACGGATCCTTCGCCTATTTCGGCTGGTGGCTGAACAAGGGCACCACCGACGGTGTCGAGGCTGGCGCGTTCCACGGCGTGACGGATGTTGCCGGCGACGACGCTCAGCTCGCAGCGCCCACCGACATGACTGCGTTGGGCGGCACGGCCACCTACACGGGCTCCGCGGCTGGCAAGTACGCAATTAATCCGGGCCTCTCCTCCGCCTCTGGCGGCCATTGGACGGCCGACGCGACCCTGACCGCCGACTTCGGAGACGAGACTGCGGCGGGAACGATCTCCGGCACAATCAACAATTTCATGGCCGGTGACTCGTCCATGGATTGGAGCGTAGCGCTCGGTGAGACGGCCCTGTCAGGCACAGGAACGTTTGACAGCGGCGCCAACTCCGCCGACGAGGCCGAAGGTGACGACATGGTCTGGACCATCGGCGGAGTGGACGGAGCCGAATCCGGAGCATGGTCGGGAGGTCTCCGCGCGGAGGGTGATAACAACGTGCCAACAGTGGTTACGGGCCAATTCACCGCGACCCACGGCTCGGTTGGCCACATCCTCGGCGCATTCGGTGCGGACCTCTAGTAAACCGCACTTCTGAGATTGTTGTGGGGCGGCGACTTCGGTCGCCGCCCTTTTTTTGTGCCGCCGGGTTGGACGTCGCGCCACTCACCTGCTGCTCTCTCCTACTTTTACGGGGGTTCGGTTCTACGCCCTCCATCCTTGGATTTCAGCCGACTGATATGAGATCGAGGGGCGTAAGTACGATCTCAGGGCAACTGGTTCCCGTTCACCTACTGCATTGTGCTAGCTAGGGCAGTGGCTGCCCTTTGGGCTTTGCCCAGTTCCAAGACTATCCCGCACCCAGAGGGAAGTACATTCTGCGTGCACGAGTTCTAGGACATCGCTTCCACAGGTCTCGCGGCCGTGGAATTCGGGGTTCAGGAAACCCGGCCGGCGCGACCATTCAGCCACACCGGCCCACGTGTGCAGGGAGGCACCTCGGCTTTCTTGTCTGGGCTCATCCTTCTGGAGAATTGTGCTTGGGCGAGGATCTGCGTTGTTTGTTCAAGGGCGTGGTGTGATGTCGGCCGTGGCAGCGGGGCTGACCGTCGCCGGGGTATTCGCTTACGGAACGCTCGTCGTGCGCGTCGGCGGGTTAGGGGGTTCAGGTAACGGTCAAGCCGGTGGCTAAGTGCGGAGTGCCGATGCTGCCTTGGCCGGGAGTCCTATCTGTCAGTCTGGAGTTTGGCAGAACGCGTCAGGTTGTAGTTGGTGGCGGTGAGACGGGCTTGAACGTAGCCCTTGGTGAGCACCTCCCAAGCGCATCTGCCGGAAGCCACACGAACGCGTCCAGGTTACGATGATCTGCTCGATCCAGGATCGTACTCGGCGGACCGGGTGGGTCCGTCTGGTCAGCTAGCGCCGTTCTGCCCGTTGCGATGGGCGAGGGGCTCGGGTGGGCTAAGCCTGAGTGACCTGGACTGCGGAAGGACACGCCGAAGGAAGACCAACGGCCGATTTCGTCGCTGGTAACAGCTAGCGTGATCCCGGAGTATGCTCTAGTTGGAGAGGGCCGCAGGACATGCGGCCTTTTTCCGTTTCTTGCCCCACCACAGTGTGACCAAGCGAGATGATGCGTACCCTATTCCGTGCATCGGCGTGTACCGCCTTGCTCCTGTTGTCAGTTCCAGCGTGGAGCGTTGCGGAAGAGTCTGGAGAATCCGCTGCCGGCTCGCCCAATGTCGTTGAAATCACCGCGTCCGAAGTCCGCTCACTGATCGATAGTGGCCGCTACAACGAGGCGCTCCGCATTCTCCGGCCGCTGCAACCGGACTCCGGGTCGGAACTGAGCCTGCTGTTTCTGTTCGGACTTGCTGCAACCGGGGCATCGCAGAATCCTGCGCTCCCACCCGCCGAACGGGAGGCCTTGCTTGACGAGGCGATCGCGGCTTTTCGTGCAATGCTGATCGATCGCCCCGAGCTGGTGCGGGTGCGCCTGGAGTTGGCCCGGGCGTTCTTCTTCAAGGGGGAAGACGACCTGTCGCGCCGGCACTTCGAGCACGTGCTGGCCGGAAACCCGCCGGAAGCGGTTGTGGCCAACGTGCGCCGCTTCCTGGCACAGATCCGTGCACGGAAGCGCTGGACCCTCCATGCAGGCTTCGCCCTGGCGCCGGATACAAACATCGGGGGTGGGTCTGCCGAGCGATTCATCGACATCGGCGGCCTGCCGTTTCGCCGCGACGCGGAGGAACTCACGACGTCAGGGATCGGTCTCGCCGCGTGGGCCGGCGGCGAGTATCAGCTCCCGCTGAACCCCCGGCTTCGCCTGCGCAGCGGCGGCAACGTATCGCGACGCGACTACGCAGGCAGCCAGTTTGACAGCATGTTCCTGTCGGGTCATGTCGGGCCACGCTGGTTCGTGAGCGTCAATTCGGAGATCAGCGTGCTGGCCACCGTGCAGCGAAACTGGTACGGGAATGTACCGAACTTTGATGCCCTTGGTGGTCGGATCGAGAGCAGGCACAGGTTCACCCGTCGACTTACAGGGTATGGGCAGGCGTCATGGCTGGATCGCCAGTACCGATCGCGAACCTACCTGGACGGACCGGTAGCAAACGTCTCCCTGAGCGGCTATTGGGTAGTGACCCCGACGCTGCGGGCGAACGCCGGGCTCGGCTGGGGGCGCGAGCGGCCCGAATCCGAGCGCTGGCGCCATGAGCGCCAGTGGTTGCGGGCCGGAGTCGAGGTGGCGTTTCCCCGGGGGTACACGCTGGGAGCGAGCGGCGAGTTGCGCTCAACAGATTACGAGGGCAACTGGTTCCCCAACACGAGGGGCGGTGTGCCTCGCCAGGACCGCACCCGCAGCGTTCGTCTCTCCCTGCACAACCGGGCCTTGTCCTGGAACGGGTTCAGCCCGCAGATTTCGCTGGTTCATGAAATCCGGGACACCAATGCACAACTTTACGATTACAAGCGGACGGGTGGCGAACTGCGGGTCGTGCGGTTGTTCTGAGATGAAGCGCGCTGCGGGTCGGGGTTTTCTCGCGATCTCCGACACTCATCTTTGACGCATTCGGAGCCCGTATCGAGGCCAGCCGCATACTGACCCGGCGGACTAGGACAACGGCGGGTGCCGATTCTTGGCCAGAGGAGCTACGGGTAGAGCGAGGGCTGGCGCACCACCGTCGAGTAGCGCTGGACCGACTACGAGGGCAATTGGTCTCCGTTCGTCGTAACCGGCGCGCCCCGTGAGGATCGCACCCGCAGCGTCCGGCTGTTCCTGCACAACCGGCAACTGACCTGGAACGGTTTCAGCCCGCAGCTCTCGCTGGTGCATGAAGTACGAGAGACCAACGCCCAAGCCTACGACTACAGGAGAACCGGGGGCGAACTGCGGGCAGTGCGGCTGTTCTGAAACTGAAGGCCCGAGTGCCGGGTAATCCTGGCGGGCGCCTAGACCAGTCCGATCCAGGATCTTGATCGGGGTCGCCGGAATCCCCCGACCCTGACTTCTTGCAGCTGGTCGGGCCTCACGAAGCCCGGCATCGCGATATTGGTGGTGTGTCCCGCGGTCGCGACCATGGAGCGTCAGGCGCGCTTCTGGCGGCGGCAGCCGTTGTCTGGTGTAGTGCCCGCCGCTGCCCGCGCCATAGCTCGATCAACGTCCGCGCCACCCACCCGACCTCGCCGATGGTCTCCGCGTCGGTCGGTCACGGCTCCCGCGCCACCGCCGGGTTGTCGGTTGCCGAGTTGCATCCCCGCCCGCGCCTGACCGCGCGCTTCGGGATGCGCCTGCCGGTCGTGCGTACGACGTAAATCCCGCACGCCCGTCACGCCCGGCGTCTGGTGCCACGGGGCTTGGCTCCGCTCGCCAGTCCGAAGGCGACGGCCGGGCTGACCCCGGTCCCCGCGCGCCGCGTCATTGCTTGTTCGCCCCGATCATTGGCATAATATGCCATTGCAAATCTCAAACCCGGATACGGATCATGCCCACGCGTAACGTCGTGCTCACGGAACATCAGGCGGACCTCATTGCCACGCTCGTGACGTCCGGCCGCTACCAGAATGCCAGTGAAGTGATGCGCGAGGGTTTAAGGCTGGTCGAACGGCGAGAAGCCGAGGAGGCGGCTCGCCTCAAGGCGATGCGTGAAGCGGCGAACGCCGGCATTGCCGACATTGCGGCGGGACGGTTCCGCACGTTCGAATCGGCCGCCACGTTGGAAGAGCACCTGTCCGCTCTTTCTGAGAGGGCGCTCGCCGACTTGTCGTCAAATGCCGACGCGGGGCCATGACCCATGGCCACGGCTGGCGCATTCGACTGACCACCACAGCAGAGAGCGATCTTCGGAATATTCTCCGCTGGACAGCCGGGCAGTTTGGACACGCGCAGGCGCGCTTCTATAGCGAGACCTTGACGCGCGCCATCCAGGCTCTCACCGATGGACCGCATATTGCTGGATCGCGGCGACGCGACGGTATCGCTCAGGGCCTGATGACACTCCATGTGGCACGGGGCGGCCGAAAGGGCCGGCATTTCGTGCTGTATCGAGTCAGTGAATCGGCTGAGGCGCCCACGATCGAGGTGCTTCGCCTGCTGCACGATTCCATGGACCTGGTTCGTCATGTTGGCTCGGCCACTGACGACAGTCCACCAGGGTAGTGGTCTGGGATCGCCGACGCATCGCCGGGCTGCACAGACGAAGGACGTGGACGTTCCTGGCGTGTCTTCCGGCTCGTGATCAGCATGCCGGCCCGCTTTTCGGAGATGGACCGTCCCTCACCGTTTCATGCTGCTTCTGCAGTGGCAGCGAGTAGCGCCGTCTCGCTACCATCTCGTGCGCCACGGGTTCGAATCCGGCCGGTGGCAGCTCGACGTGCCGTGCGGCGACGCTTGGCAGGAATGGACTGGATCGCAAACGTCAGACCTTCGATATACCTTGCTTTCTTAACGGTAGACGTCAAATAAGCGAGGATGTTCGAGCGACGACGCAAGCACCGCGTCCTGCAGTACCTGCAGGAGACGCCCGCCGTGGTACTCCTCGGTCCGCGCCAGATCGGCAAGACCACGCTGGCCCGCGAGATCGCCGCGGAGCTTGCGGACAGCGTCTATCTCGACCTCGAGGATCCCCCCGCGACGCGGCCCGGCTCGCGGATCCGCGACGGTACCTTGGTCTGCACGCCGAGCGGCTGGTCATTCTGGATGAGATCCAGCGCATGCCGGATCTCTTTCGGGTGCTCCGCGGCCAGATCGACGAGCGCCGCCGGCGCGGTCGCCGCTCCGGGCAGTTTCTTCTCATCGGGTCGGCTTCGGATGCGCTGCTCCGGCAGACGTCGGAGTCGCTGGCAGGGCGGACCCTCTACGAGGAGTTGCCCGGTCTCGATGCCCTGGAGGTCGGAAGCGGGCACGATTCCCTCTGGATTCGTGGCGGCTTCCCCGACGCCTTCACAGCCCGGAGTGACGCGGCCAGTGCCCGCTGGCGACTCAACTTCATCCGCACGTACCTGGAGCGCGACATTCCCCAGTTCGGGGTGCGGGTTCCGGCCGAGACGCTGCGGCGCTTCTGGACCATGCTGGCTCACCACCAGGGCGGACTGCTGAACGCCTCGGAGCTTGCCCGCAGTCTCGGCGTCTCGGGGCCCGCGGTGAGGCGCTACGTGGACCTGCTGTCGGACCTGATGCTGGTGCGCCGTCTGCCCGCGTACTTCGCCAACGTCGGCAAGCGCCTCGTAAAGGGCCCCAAGGCATACGTTCGCGACAGCGGGATCCTGCACTCGCTGCTGGGTCTTGGCACCCTCGATGACGTACTCTCGCATCCGGTGGCGGGGGCGAGCTGGGAGGGGTTCGTGGTCGAGAACCTGATCGCCGCCGCGCCCTTCGGGACCGACGTCTGGTTCTATCGCACGCGGGCTGGGGCGGAAATCGACCTGCTGCTGCATCTGCCGGACCGCCGGCTGTGGGCAATCGAGATCAAGCGAAGCTCAGCGCCCAGGGCGGCCAGAGGTTTTGAGATCGCCGCTGCCGATCTGGGGGCCGCGGAGCGGTTCGTGGTCTATCCCGGTCGCGAGCCGTTTCCGCTAACCGAGGCCACGACCGCGATCCCGCTGACCGACCTGATGCAGCGGCTCGAAGCGCTCGCCTGAACACCGGGCAGGGGACGCATCAGCGTGCCGACGCGATGCCGTGCTCGCCGCTTGCATGCAAGCGGCAGTGCAATGTCTGGTTCGACGCCCACGGCCGCGCAGCGGCCGGGATTCCGCGGGCGCCTGGCGCGCCGTCCAGGCCAGACCTGGCCAATGCAACGACCAACGCCGATACGAAGGCGGAGGGGAAAATGGGCCATACGTCCGCCCGCGCGTTGTCATCAATTCCACGCCATCGGAGCCTCAGGTACTCCTAAGTAGCGCGCGGACGTGGCCGGGGGTGGCAATGGCTTATGATCGTCGAGTGTACGTCTGTCGTACTTTGGTCCCGAATATGGCATGGAGGAGCAGCCCCGCCTGGTTGTCATCCTGCGTCAGCGCGTGTGCCCGTGGCCCGGCGCCTGGTACGGCAATGCACAATCGGCCTCGACCCGAAGGAAGGCCCGTTCCCGGGCGAGTGGGCCGAAGGCCGCGACGGCGAGGCTCCCGGCGGTGCCCGGCAGGCGAGAGAGAATGGTACGCTCCGTCTCTCACGGAAACCGGGATCCCGTGACGTCGCGCCACGAACGCGAAGCACTCGTATGAACCCTTACCTGGCCGTCATCGTCCTCGCCCTTGTCGCCGCCGTAGGGTGCACGGGTGGCGGCGGAGGCGGCCCAACAGCGCAAAGCGGACCGGACCCCATAGAAGAGGGACCGCCAGCAACCGGGGAAACCGGATCCACGGGCCCGTCAACGCCAACCCAACCAGACCCCCCGCCTCCAGTCGAGACGTGCCTGCCGACCGCCGTGCACGGCTGTCTCATGCGGACGGCGTACCAGGAACTGCAGGACGGCATCGCGCTCCGGCATGAGAGCCAGACCGACTACAGTCGGCAGTGGGGGCTCGCCGCGATCAATGCGGCCGAGGCCTACGCGAACCTGGAACTTGCCAAGGGAGTTGCGGCCGTCCCAGGCGCGGGCGTGACGGTAGGGCTCATCGACAGCGGGATCGATCTCGAGCACCCGTTGTTCACGGGCGACGTCACCGAGGAACTCCTCCTATCGGCGGCGGACGAAACCGGGGACGTGGAGTCCCACGGCACCGAGGTGGCCAGTGTCATCGCGGCCGATCCCGAGGGCCTCATACCCCGCCAGCGCCATCTCGGGTTCCGGGGCGTGGCTCGCGGTGCCAGCATCCGCATGTTCGCGATTCCCCTCGGGACCGACGACGGGCGGCCGTACGATCCGGTCTCATCGCCGCGCCTAGACAATCAGGACGAGTCCATGGCATCGGTCGTCACGCACGCCCTGTCCCGCGGCGTCGACATCCTGAGCGCCAGCATCAGCTATTCGGGGATCATCGAGAACTACACGGAAGCGCAGTTGCGCCACAGCCTCGGCGGAACCATCGCGGCGATGGCGCAAGCGGCGGCGGCCGAAAAGACCATCCTGGTGATCGCCGGCGGCAACGCGCACGGTAAATCATGCTCCGCGGGCACCGACAATTGTGTGGGCGGGAGCGTGGATCCGGCCGTGGAAGGGACGATCGACGCCACATCGGTCGAGCTGCTGGCAGGGCTCCCGGTCCGGATCCCCGAGCTCCGCGGTCATTCCATCGCGGTGGTTGCGGTCCAGGAGGACGTCTACTCGGACGGCCGGCCCGACATCGCGTCGTTCTCCAACCGCTGCGGCATCGCCGCCGAGTGGTGCATCGCCGCGCCGGGTCACAGGGTCCGGGTGGCGGTCTTCGGGGAGATCGACGGGTCGGCGGGTACACGGGGGATCGGCAGGGCCAACGGGACGTCGTTCGCGGTGCCCATGGTGGCCGGAGGGCTCGCGATCATGAAGCAGCTCTTCCGCGACCAGCTGTCGAACACTGACCTGGTGGAGCGGCTGTTCCGGACCGCCGACAAGGAGGCGCCGTACAGCAATGCGGCCATTTACGGGCAGGGCCTGATGGACCTCGGGGCGGCGACCATCCCGGTCGGCGTACCTGTCATCACCATGGGCGAGACCGCGACGGGCGCGGGCGTGGGCGTACAAGCTTCCTCGATGATGACCGGCCAGGCATTCGGTGACGGTCTTACACGGTCCCTCGCTGGCCAGGAGATTGCCGCCTTCGACAGCCTGGGCGCGCCGTTTTGGTACAGGCTCTCCGATTTCGCCTACCTCGATCCCGGCCCGACGATGTCCCGGCATCTCGGCAGATTGTTCGCCGGACCGCGTCCGTCGTGGCGCCGGCCGGACTGGCAACCGTCGCCAAGGCCGGCCTGGATCGGCGCACCGGCTCCAAGGAGCAGCAGTGCCGTTCGGTCGTGGTTCGGCGTCCTGAAACGGGTCGTCGACACCGATGGTGGTCATATGTCGCTTGCCGAGGATGCGCTCACCCTCGGCCTGGGAAGCAGAACGGGCCTGCACGCATCCACCTTTTCGACCGCGGACATCGCGAGGCGTGCTCCTGTTTCCGGGTTTTCCCTGTCCTACCGGCCGAGCGGTGCGCTCGCAGGTTTCCGCGTCGGCTGGCTCGCCGAACGCCAAACCCTCCTTGGCGCGGCCACCGCCGGCGTGTTCGGAAGGGTCTCGGCCAATACGGCGTTTGCCGGTGTCAGCGCCGCAGCCACTGCGGGTGCCTGGCGCCTCTTCGCCGACGCGGAGCTTGGGGCCGTCACCCCGCGGGCCCGCGACGGGATGATCACGGCAATGTCGCCCATGGCCACCAGCGTGTTCTCGCTCGGAGCCGCCAAGCGAACGGCCGCCCGGGACACGCTGACGCTTGGGCTCTCGCAGGCACTGCGCGTGGAGGATGGTCAGGCGACGTTGTCGATTCCCGTTGGCTGTACCCCGCAAGGCGAGGTGATGCGTTCGTCCCTGGAGGCCGATCTCAGCCCGTCGGGCCGTCAACTGGAAGTTTCGGCGCGATGGGCCCGGCAACTGGCCACAGGGGGCGAACTGGTGGCAGACGTGACGTGGACCCGGGAGCCGGGCCACGACGCCCGAGCGGACCCAGCGCTCCGCCTGCTGGCGGGCTGGCGGGCGCGCTTCTAGGAGTGATGTGCGGAGGCGAGACCTTCCGACGCCTCAACCTGCGATGTTCACGTAGAACCGTTAATTCGGAAAGCGTTCGCCGGCAATGCCATCCGCCACCCGCGCTGCTGACTCCCGCACGGATTCCCGCGCCGTGTGCGTTCCCGCCGCACAGCGACCGTTCCCATCGAACAACCCTGTCACCTCGCCAGCAGACACCGAGGGCACATCCAGTGGCCGGTGCCATATCGACCGTGCACGAAGTGAGAGAGCGATGGTCAATGAATCCGGTATCGAGCGAGCAGACTGGCGCAGCTGCACGGCGAGGAGCGTTCGGGTTTGCCGACTCCAGTGAGCCGTGAAACGGATCGAAGGCTGGCAGCACAGCCTGTCAAGCAATCGATATCAGTCCCAAACCTTGACAACATCTTGAAGCCTCCCCAGAAATCAGACTAGTCGATTAGACCAGTGGAAATTGGAGCGAAATTTGTGGAGACAATCGGCGCTTACGAGGCCAAGACCCACCTTTCGAGCTTGCTTGACCGGGTGGCTCGAGGTGAGAGCCTGACCATCACTCGTCATGGCAAACCGGTCGCTCGCCTTGTCCCAGTGGCTGGAGACCGGGCATTGGCGAAACAGGCGGCAGCACGGATCGAGGAACGCCGCCGGCACCTGAATCGCATTCCGCTGGCCGATCTCGTCACATCGGTCCACGAGGGACACCGTTATTGATGTCCGTCGTGGCGGATTGCTCGGTGTTCCTGGCGTGGTCTCTGGCTGATGAGGATGAGCCGGTCGCAATTGAAGCCGTGCGCCGTGTCGTCAATGCCGGCGGCGTGGCGCCCGTGAATTGGTGGTATGAATTGCGCAATGCGCTGCTGACGAACGAACGTCGCGGCCGGATCACGGCACAGCAAGTGGCGGAGACGCTTGCCGACTGCGCTGCCCTTGGCATCGAGACTGACGATCGCCACGATGAGACGTTGGTCCTGGCGCTGGCACGTGAACATGCTCTGAGCGTCTACGACGCCGCCTACTTGGAAGTTGCGAGCCGGCGCCGACTGCCGTTGGCCACGCTCGACCAGAAGCTGTCAGAGGCAGCGGGGGTCGCCGGCGTTCCCACGATTGTGGCGCGTTAATCAGGATGACTTCGCCACATAGTCAAGTTCGCCACACACCGCATCCGGCTGCCGCTCGCCACGTTGGACAGGGCGCTCACCGCGACGGCACGAACCGCCGGGACCGACATGGCGGACACCGTTTAGTACTACGAGGCGACGGAGCGATCAGTCGGCTACAGGACGGGCCGCTGTCGGCGGCGGTGCGGTGTTTGCGGGCACGACGGTTTTGCCGGAAACCGAATGGGACTAGCGCGATGACCCAGGCGTTGCTCCGGATGAGATCGCGTCGGCGGAGTGACGCCATCCCGGCCGGGTTGCATCGGCATGGCCAGCGGGATGGTCGGATGCAAGGATTCAGGGATGCGCTATTGGCGGCCTGCGTTCTGCTGGTCGCGGCCGCGCAGGAAGCGGGCGCGGGGGACGGGCCGTACGTCGGAGTGGCGGCGGGATGGCACCGGGTCAGCGGCGACTACACCAAGGGAATCGGTCTCGACGTCCCGCCCGCGAGCTATGAGACGGCGACAAGCGAGGCACGGCGCGGGGTCGGGACATTACGGGCGGCGCTCGGCTACCGGACCTTCGTTGCTGGTCGCCTGTACGTCTCTGGGGAGTTCGAGGCAGCGCTCCAAGGGAGCGACGGCCCGGCGGGTTACCTGCGGGAGGGAACAGGCGTTGGGGACCGGGATGTGTGGCCGGGTCCGTGGAGCGTGAAGACGAAGGGTGCTTTCGGCATGAACACCCGACTGGGGTACGCGCCGGTCGGGCTGCTGGGCGAAGGTGGATCGGTCTATATCGTCGCCGGCGCGCACTGGGAACGGGCAACCGTGCGGCGCGGTTCCGACATCGGCGGGGAGGCGATCCGGGTTGCGGCCGATCACACGTTGCGGCCATGGGTTGTCGGAGTGGGCGTCGAGTGGGGGAGCCTGGAGCGTCGATTTGGGTTGGAGGTCCGGTACTCGGCGGCTGATCTTGAGTTCCGCACCGGCGGAGATGGGTCGGCGCTCGGGATGCCGCGCATCGACCACCGGTTCGACGTGCGCGGCATTGGCGTTCACGTAGGCTATTCCCGCTCGTTCTGACCGGAGCAGCGGGGTCGGCCAACCGGTCGCGACCGAAGGGACCGGGCCGGATCGGACCACGGCGAATCGAACGGGGATCACCGAGGCAGGGGCCGGAGACGCTGCCACTTGACCGACGCCCGCCTGGCCCAGAATCCAACACAGCACGGACGACATCCGAATTGCCATTGAGGACGTGCGCCCAGGAGAGCGCAGGGAAGTCCCAATCTGAAGATCGTCACAACCGCGGCCGCTCCCCGGCGGCGAGTTCCAGATACGTGCCGCTGCTTTCCGATCGCTGTGCTGCCGAACCTACGGCCATGGCTGCCGGCCTGCCGACATTCTTCAGGGGCCTGGCCGCCGGGTGACGTTCGCGTGCTCTCGTCTCACCTAATGCAGGAGGGCGTGGAGCAGCAACCCGATCACCACGCCTCCCACAACGGCCACCGCGGCAAAGGCAGTTGCAATCAGGAGAAGGCGCAGGACGACGACGGCACGGAGATTACGGATGCCCGTTCGCAGTCTGACGCTGACAGGAGGTCGGTTAGGTTCGAACACGCTTCGATGAGGCCGCGATCATGCCTGGGGTGTGGCCCCCGCGCGGAACTGGGTGCCGCCGTTGGTCGTCGGGCGCGGCGAAGACGAGTTTCCTGAACACGGCGCCGGCCGGGGCGCCATCGCCCGTGGTCCACGGATGCGGAGCAAGGGCTCCCCGCTCGTTGACCGGCCGGAGGACCGGGATCGCTTCAGGGAAGCTGTGCGTGCCGTTGCCGGGCGGGGCCGTCATCACCTGCCAAACTGCATGCCGCGATACTCCGGGATTCGGCCTGCCGGCACCGGCACCGCGCACTTACTGCCGCGTCGCACCGAAGGCACCCACGATGCCGGACTGCTCGAAAATGCCCGCCGCCTCGGCGTAGCCGGGACCATAAAGGCCGCCCTGGATGCGCGCGCCGGACTGGCCCCGCGCGAACGTCCCGTCCGGCTCGACTGCAATGTTCTCGAATAACAACGTCTCGACCGTGTGCGCCGTCCCGCGGTCGATGTTCTTGATGCCGCCGAACGCGACGCGGAGGGAAGGCTCCGGGCTGCCGGCCCAGAAGGCGAAGTCGTAGGTCAGGGCCGCGTCGCCCACGAGCCGCTCGCCGCG
>VXPS01000166.1:11760-18400 GCA_009839425.1 Chloroflexota bacterium | reverse complement strand
GTCCCCCTCCGGCATGCAGCTCGCCGGCAAGCACGGCGCCGCCGTGCTATCCCTAGGCATCCGCCCCGGCAGTTCCGAAACCGTCAAGCTCGACTCCTTCTGGCAAATCGCCCTGGACGTAGCCGCCGAGCACGGCAAGACCATGAACCGCCACGACTGGCGCCTCGTCATGCCCGTCCACATCGCCGAGTCCCGCCAGGAAGCCATCGAACAGGCCCGTCAGGGCGCCGCCCGCTTCCAGCGCGACTACTTCGAAGACACCATGGGCTTTGAAAAAACCTTCGACGGCCCCGCCGAGCAGCTCATCGACCACATGGTCGACAGCGGCGCCTGGTGCGTCGGCACGCCCGATGATCTCGTCGCCGCCATCCATCGGCTCGACGAATCAAGCGGCGGATTCGGCGGCCTCCTTGTCATGGCCACCGAGTGGGGCACCCGCGAGCAAGTCCGCCACAGCTACGAACTCATCGCCCGCTACGTCATGCCCCAGTTCCAGAACTCCCTCACCAGCCTCACCGCCTCCCAGCAATGGGCCGCCCGCGAACGCCACAACCTCATGGCCCTCCGCACCAAATCCCTCGACAAAGCCACCAAGGACTACCAAGAAAAGTCCTCGTAGGGGCGGTCACCTCAGGCCGAGGATGACCAGGCGTCGAGCTCTGCGCGAGTCCTGGCTAAAGACCAGCCATCGCAGACATCGGCGCGTGCCGTGTCACCTGGAGTTGGCCAGCCCGTTCAAGAGCCTTCCAAAGATCATCCGCGCAATCCACATCGGCCGCACGACCGTCCGGAAGCCGCAACGCGACGTGTCATCTCGATCACCCTGCGCGCCACCTGCTTGGCCTCTTTCCCTTACTCCTGACCCACCTCATACCGCGCCGCCCGTTCCCGAAAGGCCAGCACCGCCTCCGGCACATCCACCCGAATCTCATTGACCTTCTTCATCGCCTGCGCCATGTCATACGCCGCCTGCAGCTGGTACCACGTACTCGCCCCGCCGCCGAACGCCTTGTCCAGCCGAATCGCCATCTCCGGCGATATTCCCGCCCGCCCGTTCACCAGCGCCGACAACTGCTTCCGGCTCACCCCCAGCACCCGGGCCCCGTCCGTCACGCTCAGACCCAACGGCTCCAGGCAGTCTTGGCGAACCGACGATCCCGGATGGGGCGGGCTGTACATAGGCATCGCAATCTCCCTCAAGTCTCGGACGCTAGTGGTAGTCCACCAGGTCCACATCCCGAACGTTTCCCGCCTCGAAGCGGAAGATGATGCGCCAGTTCCCCGAAACGCTGACGGCCCAGAATCCGGCCAGGTTGCCCCGCAACGGGTGCAGCCGGAAGCCTGGCAGAGACATGTCGGCCGGCTCCGTCGCCACGTCCAGCCGCGCCAGGATCCGCTCGATCTTGCTGACGCGTCGCGACGGAGAAGCCGCCGATCTCCTGTCTCTTAGAGTCGCCGCAGCCCTTGGTGGCGGAACTGAACGATCACCCCCGAATTGTAACCTGGAACGTCTCAGGTTACAAGCCTTTGCCAGTTCGCTCGAAATTCACTGCAAACCATGCTTTCCGCGATTCCCCCTGACCGTCCTGGCCCTGCTCAGGCGCAATGAATCGCGGTGGCTAGGAACCCGAGGGCGTTCGCACCACCCGATACCCCAGGTTCACCTCTGTCCGCTCGGCCACCGGCAGGACTTCGATCAACACGTGCGAGATGCCGGTCACGTCCCCGTTCTCGTCAAAGCTGTAGTCGTCGCCGATCGCCCCGCTCCAGGTCAGGTCGTGCAGACAGTCCCTGAAGCCCGCGGCGTCCTGGTCGTCGTTGGTCTGCCGCAGGCATTCGGCGGCTATGTAGACGCCGTCGTAGGCCGAGCCCTGGTACCAGGGCCACGGGGCGATGCCGTGACGTTCGTTGAATCTCGCCAGGAAGTCTTTGCCGATGCTGGTGTTCAACTCAGGGTCCGGAACAATGGCTCTCAGCCCGGTCGCGTGCTCGCCGGCAATCTCCAGGGCGTTCGGACCCGTGGGCACCACCTCGGAGTAGATAGGACCGTCGTAGCCCAGCTCCCGGGCCTGCTTGACGATGGTGCCGCCGGAAATCTCGCCTTGCGCAGCCAGGAACATCGCGTCGGCGTCGATACGCAGCAGCTTCGCGAGTTGGCTGCGAAAGTCGATCGCGTCCGAGGGGTAGCTCTCCGCTGCCGCCACCGTGCCCCCCAGCTGCTCGAACTGCGCCACGGCCGCGCGGCGACTTCCCTCCGCGTAGTCCGTGGCCTCACTGATCGTGACAATCGTCCGAACGCCGTCCGCCCACAGCAGGTTGCCAACGTCCGTGCCCGCCTTCTGCGAGCTGAGGGCTGTCCGGAAGACATAGTCGCCGGCGTGCGTGATGTCGGGACTCGTCGACGACGGCGAAAACAGGATCACGCCGTCTTTCTCCGCCAGCGGAGCGACGCCCAGCGTGGCCCCACTGCATGTGGCCCCCAGGACGATCTTGATCCCCTCCACGTCGGTCAGCCGCTGGTAGGCCGCGATCGCATCCGTGGACGTGCATTTCGAGTCTTCGATCACCAGCTTCAGCATTCGCCCATTGATCCCGCCTGCCGCGTTGATTTCCTCCACCGCCAGCAGCTTGGACCGCGACAGCGGAACCCCATACGACTCCCCAACCCCCGTCAGCGAGTCCAACGCCCCGATCACGAAGGGCTCCTCAGAGGTGGCCTGAACAGCGCTTGCGGCGGCTGACTCGCGGCCTGTCTCTGACGCGGCTTCCTCGCCGCACGCGATCACCAGCAGCGCAAACAGACCGATCAGGACCATTCGCGTCCAGCAACTGAGCTTCATGGCGCCTTGCCAGCTGGCCGCGATCCGCCCGCGACTGATCATTCTATTGGGAGTACTGACGACGGAGCCTGGCTGAGCTATGCGACCCGGGACGCTCAAGCTCGCCGTGTACGCTGCGGACAACCGGCGCGCTTTCACATGCCCCGGAGGCGGCTGACATGGACACGCAGGCGGACGGCGTTCTGATCATCGTGGGCGACGCCACCGAGACGGTGGACACGCTCTACCCAATCCTGCGGCTCCAGGAGGATGGCTTTCGTCCGGTCGTCGCCGCGCCCCGGAAGCGCCGGTACCAGATGGTCCTGCACGAGATCCCCCAAACCGGCTGGGAAATCACGCGCGAGTACGAGGGCTACACCATCCAGGCGGACGTCGCCTTCGCCGACGTGCAGCCCGAGGCGTATGTGGGCATCTTCTTTTCCGGCGGACGTGCGCCCGAGTACATCCGCTACGACCCCGACCTCGTCCGCATCACACGCTTCTTCTTCGAGCACGACAAGCCCGCCGCCTCCGTCTGCCACGGCGTCGAAATCCCGGCGTATGCCGGCGTCGTGGAGGGTCGCACGATGGCCTGTGTCCCGAAGTGCAAGTTCGATCTGGAAGTCTGCGGCGGGATCTACTCCGAGGAGACCTGGGCAATCGACCGCAACCTGGTTTCGGGCCGAACCTGGCACGACCACGGGCGGTACATGAAGCACTGGATCGAGCTGCTGAAGGCCGAGCGCCAACGCATGCTCGGGACAACGTCGGCATGAGCCACATCAAGCTGGGCGCGGGAACCTACGCCTTTCGCGATGTGGACGTATTCGAGGTTCTGCCGCGCGTGCGCCGGATCGGCTTCGAAGCCATTGAGATCCTGGCCGGCGAGGGCTGGCCCACCGACCCGGCGCGTCTGAACCGAGACGATCGGGCCGCGCTGTCGAGCGCGATTCGCGATCAGGGCTTCGACTCACCGGCGCTCATGGCCTTGCTGCCGCTCTGCGAGGAAGGCGGTGGCCAGCAAGCCGTCGAAGCCGAGTTCCGCGCCGTCTGCCAGCTGGCCCGCGATCTCTCCTTTTCGGATGCCCCCGCGGTTCTCAGCTCGCCCATTGGGCACCAGGGTCCGCCCTGGGACAGCGGCCGAGCGCGCATCGCCGACCGCCTGTGTGAGCTAGCCGACATCGCCCAGGAGCACGGGGTCGTCCTGGCTGCCGAGCCGCACGTCGGGAACCCCCTGGACAGCCCCGAAAAGGCCGTCTGGCTCATGCAACAGACGAATCATCCCGCGCTGCGGCTCAACTTCGATATGAGCCACTTTCACGTGCAGAAGATGGATCTGCGCCTCTGCATCCAGGCCTGCCTGCCCTATGCCGTGCACATTCACGTCAAAGACGGCTACATCGACGCCGAAGGCGAGGTGGTCTTTCAGCTGCCCGGCCAGGGAAGCCTGGACCTTGCCGCGTACTTCCGAATCCTGGCGGAGCATGACTCCACGATTCCCGTCACCGCCGAGGTCAGCGCCATGATCTGGCGACGGCCCGACTACGATCCCTGGGCCGCGGCCGAACAGTCATTCGCCGCCCTCGATACGGCACGGCGGGCTGCTGGCGGCTAGCCCGCGTACCTACGCCCACCAGTCGTCGATTCCGAAGTGCCGAACACGGCCTCCCGGATCACCGCAGGTGTCAGAGATCCCGCTAATGGGCTGCTCGGCAGGACCACCGGCGATCTCAGCCGAATAACAGCTCGCCGGCAGGCAACATGCCTACGCGAACAGCCGTCCGTTGGCCCGCAGCGTCAACAGCGCGTCGATGGTCACGCCGCCGCGCCACTCCAGCTCACAGGCGCGGCTCAGCGGCTCCCAGGAGATGTTCCATCCGCCATCCTCCTGCTGACCCGCCACGAGCCGGTCCAGATTCGCGGCGACGTCCTCAGGTCCAACGTGTTCTCGCAGCGGATGATCGGGCGTGGGGGCCCAGTCGAGCGGTTTGAAGACATAGCCCTCCGCATTGACATCCGCAACCAGGTCGCTCAAGAGCAGCAGGCCCGTCACGCGCGCCAGCTCCGCGTCGGCCCTGGCGCGGTCGGGGACGTTGTAGAGGAACGTTAGAACGACACCGGCATCGTGAGGATCCGTGAGCTCCAGATCGGTGATCTTGGACCAGCAGAACGTCGTGGCAGCTTCAAGCCATTCGTGCCGAAATCCGTTCTGGTGCAGCAGGCCGGCGATGGCGGCTGTTGGATTGAGGGATGCGGCCGGCGCGTCGCCGGTCTGCCACCAGGGCGCCCGCGGATACGTGAGCGCGGAAGGCAGGAGCCATGGCACGCCGCCTTCTTCGGTCGTGATGGTCAGCAGGTAGTCACATGCATCCTCGACCATCTCGCTATCGAACCTGACCGTGCTGAGAATCTTGAGCGCGTGCTGCACCGGCACCGGCTGACTATCCGGACAGCGAATGTCCGGTTCCAGGGCGTTGCCGAATCCGCCGTCGGCGTTCTGATAGGGGCGCAGCGCGTCCACCACCTCGCTTGGCGAGCCGTCCTTGAAGTGGAACGCAAACAGCCGCCGCTCCAGCAGCCGGGCGTTCTTCCAAATGAACGCTTCGGCACGTTCCAGGGCTGATCGACCCATTGGGCCCTCCGAAGTCACAGGGCGCTGGGACCCGATCTGATGCGGCGCCGCAGCCCGGTTCGCGGCCACCACCGAGAAGTGTCTAACAGGGGATTCTGTCCTGCGGCAGCCGGGTCATTCCCAGGCGTCCAGGCCCAAGAGTTTCCGGCCCAGGTCCGTCAGGACGGCTGGCGACTGCGTCCGATGTTCCCTGTCGCGAGGATCCCGCGGCCAACCGGCCCCACCGCCGGGCGACTTGGCCGGCCGGCGCTCCCGCCACGACTCGATGCGCAGTTGCCGCAACTCCTCGTCGTCTTCCGCCGGCTGCATGGTGATGTACTGGGCCAGGCGCGGCCTGTCGGACCTGTTGTGCCCGTTGCCGTGCGCCAGCATGCGGTCCCAGATAATCAGGTCGCCCGCCTTGCCGGCTATGGGCTTGACCTCAAGTCCTTCCAGGTCGGGCGACCAGGGATCGCGGTCGGCGGGCTGGGTCTTCACCCAGTCGTCAAAGCCGCGATGAAAGCCCGGAACACACTGGAAGCCGCCCTGGTCCTCCGCCGTGTCGGTCAGGTACAGCACCCCTTGCACCCCAAACGGAATCTCCCGGCGCGACGTGTCCACGTCCCAGTGAATCATGCCCGTATGGCCCCAATCCGGCCGGTCGGCTCGCACGGGTGGCTTCATGTTGACCCGGTCAAGCGACACCCACAGCCGCTCGCTGCCAAAAATCTGCGCGAAGGCCTGGTGCACCCTCGGGAACTGCCGGTTATCCCACATCGCCTGGTGCTGATACATCGACACCATGCCCGCTTCTGAAATCGGCGTCTGAGGATCGTTCCGGTCATACGGCGCCCACTGGTACCAATCGTCCGGGCAATCCGGGTCCATCTCCAGGAAGTCCCACATGGCGTCCACCAGCGTCTCCAGCTGCTCCCCCGGCACCGCATCAGGCACCACCACATACCCCTGCTCGTCCCAAAACGCCAGGTCGCGTTCGCTGAGTACCGGCATTTCACTCCACCACGTCCAAGCTGCCGTCGCACTCTAGCGGCTCGCCAATGCCCAATACCTGGCGCCCGCACGACTTGGCCAGATCGGTGACCGGACCCAGGACGCTGTCGGCATCTCGCACGAAGCTCGGTGCTCGCTCGCCCGAGCCGACGAGAATACGGCGACGAGGCCAATGCCCATCGGCGTCGAAACAATGCGC
>VXPS01000166.1:0-11750 GCA_009839425.1 Chloroflexota bacterium | reverse complement strand
ATGGGGGCGCCAGGGACGTTCTTGTTACCCAGGACTTCGCTCCCAGCGCTGCGGCAGTAACCATTAGACCCTGAGCGAAACGCGTTCAGTTATCGGATGAAATAAACGGGGCGGATCGGACCCCGGCGAGGTTCTGACCGCCGTGTATCGTCACTACGATGCGCGTCCGCTTTCCGGAGTGACCTGGGCTTCTGATCCCCGGTAGGTGCCTGGCTCGCACACCGTTCGCGCCGAGGCGGCAATTGAGCGCGACGGCTCGAACCTGCTCATCAAGGTCGACGACGCCGGGTTCGTTCACTACAGCCTTCCTGGCGGCGCCGACGGGCTGGGACAGGCTCGACACGGGGCCCGCCGGCTTCGCACCCCCGGCATGTCGCGTGGGGCGCGGGATCTGACCCTTGTCCGCTAGTGATCCGCGCCGATTCGGGCCAGTTCCCCTGGAAGCCACTCCGGATAGCGTAGGGCCATCGGCGCCCGATCCGGCTCACCCAGGCCGGCCTGCGTCCGTGCCTGTAGCAATGGATGGGCGCCCCGACCCATCGGAAATCGCACTCGGCGCTCGGTGAAATGCGATTCCCACGCCCCGAGCAACATCTCCATCACGGCCAGGCCTTCTTCGCCGCTGTTCTCGTGCGGTCGATCTTGATCGAGCGCATGGACCGTCTCATCCGCCATCCACAAATCGCCTCCCGGCTCATCCAGGTAGTCCACCCCGTGCAGGATTCGGTCGGCGGGCGTAAGTTCCAGCAGTTCCCAGTTGACGTCCTCAACCCGCCAGTCGCGCCCGCGGCGCACCTGCATGTTCTGTTGGTTGTAGAGGCAGATGGCGCCGTCTTCGCCGTAGATCTTGATGTGGCCCCAGCCGGTGTTGGACTCGCTGCGCCGGTGAAACTCGGCAAATACGGTTCCGCCGCCTTCGAAGTCATACACCGCCGAGATGTTCTCGCCCGCAATCCACCCAAAGCCGTACGGTCCGGCGATCACGCCTTCCGGACCGGTGGGTTCGCCAGCGGTGGTGCAGATGGCCGAGACGCTGCGCGCCCGGCCAAGGAAAGCGCGCGTGCCATTCAGGCGGTGGGTCCCGATGTTCATCAGGTCATAACCGCCGTAGTAGCCCTTGCCGCGGAGCTTGATCGTCGTGATCGGTCCGATCTCACCGGCCTTGATCATGCGCGCGGCTACTCGAAACGGTGGCGTACAGCGGAATTGATGGTGAACGGCGAGCAGCGTGCCGGTTCGAGCCGCCTCAGCCACCATGCGATCGGCATCGTCGAGACTGGTGGCCATCGGCTTTTCCACATCGATCGCGCGCGGCGGTCGGTGCGCCAACACCCCCATCGTCAATGGCGCGTGCAGATCGGTGCGTGTGGGAATGCTGACGATGTCGGGGTCCTCCCGGTCGAGCATTTCCCGGTAGTCGCCATACGTTCGCTCCACTCCGAGTTCCTGTGAGGCGTGCGCCAGCCGTGCGGCGTCCACGTCACACAGCGCCACGAGGTCGATACGTGGATGCTGACGATAGGCGCGGCCATGCTTGAGGCCACGCGGGCCAACGCCGAGAATTGCCGCACGATACGTCGCCATTACCACACCTCCAGGTCACAGTCTGGACCTACCAGCGGTTCAGGTCGAGTCCATCGCGGACCACTGCCGACTAGCGCGACACGTCGCCCTTGTCGAGCTGCTCTTGCCAGCGGGCCAGCAGGCGGTTGACCTTTTCCGCCGCATCGAGCATGGACTGAACCGCATCGACTTCACCGACCAGCGCTTTGTCCAACACCGGCCGCCACTCGGCGCGCAACTCGTGAAAATTGCCGCCCGGCACGTACCACCGGTCGTGCCGCACGTAAGGCGACTCGGGGTAGGAGAACAGATGGTGCACTCCTTCGGGCGGTGGTGCCGTGGCCGCCGCGTCGTCCGCCACGGCCTTGAAGCACGGCATGTGGCCACGGTCAATCCCCGCACGGCCTTGCAGTTCCGGCCCGGCGAGAAATGGGCCCAGGCCACGGCCTGCTCTTCCACACCGGTCGTGGTGGCGGACTGCGCCACCAGATGCGCCTGGTCGTTCAGCACCAAGTTGGCGTGATCGGTCACATTGCCCCAAACCATTGGACCCAGCGACCACCGGAATCGGTCCCGGATCCGCGGAATTGCAAACCCGGTGCTGAAGACGCGCCCGCCGATCCAGAAAACCTGCTTGCCGGCCGCGAACGGACTGCCGAACTCGCCCGCCACGTCGGGCCTTTGTTCGGGAGTGAAGGCCACCCCATGCTCGTAGATCAGATCGACAATCCACGTCCACGCCAGCGGGCCGTCGCCGAGCGCCGGTCCCCTCACCGGTGAGCCATCGTCGCCCCCGGGGGCGCTCGGCTTCGTCGTTGTACCCAAACGCGGCCGGAAATACGTAGAACTGCTCGTCACGATCCGCGTTGAGACCGTAGATCCCGGTGTCTGGGTCGGTTACGCGCTTCGCCGCTTCGAAGAGGTCGTCGTAGCGCCAGCCCTCCACCGGCTCATCCACGCCCGCCGCCGCCAGCGTGTCGATGTTGTAAAGCATCCCACCGATCACGGTCTGGAACGACATCCCATACTGCGGCCCGTGCATGGTGCGATCGTACGCGTATGACTCGTCCGTGTTATCGGAGTACGAGTCCGGGATGAACCAACAATTGTCCGGATCGTGGTCGTCGCGTTTGGCCAGCAGGTCGTTGATAAGGAGCCACGATTCACCTTCGATGTGCCGCTTGAACCGCATCGCCGTATTCGGGCGTCAAGAAGCGCGCCGACCGTCGGCTTCTCTCACGAGGCTTTGTACTCGCTCGCCCGAGCCGACTAGAATCCGGCGACGCGGCCTACGCCCTTCGGCACCGAAACAATGAGCCTCACAGTAGAGCAGCTCGATCACTTCCAGCGTGAAGGCTACGTGGTCGCCAGGGACGTTCTTGTCCCTGCTCAAGACCTCCAGCCGGTCATCGATGAGTACGCTGAAGTCCTTGATCGGATGGCCCGGCGCATGCACGCCGCCGGCGAGATCCAGAGCGCGTACGCCGAGTTGCCGTTCGAGCAGCGCGCGATCGCGATCGTCAAGGACGCCGGCGCCCTGGACCAGCAGGCGTTCGATATCAGCTTTCCGGCCCACAGCGCGCTGAAACCCGAGACCGGTTTCCACTTTGGACCGGCCGTCTTTGAGCTGCTCCGCAATCGGCGGATGCTCGACGCGGTCGAGTCAATCCTTGGACCTGAAATCACATCGAATCCGATTCAGCACGTGCGCATGAAGGTGCCCGAGCACCTGATACACCCGGACAAGCGCACCAGCCTGAACGCGCAGACCGGCTGGCATCAGGACAACGGGGTCGTGCAAACCGAGGCGGATAGCTCCGACCTGCTGACGGTCTGGTTTCCGCTCACTGAGTCAAGCCTGCGCAACGGTTGCCTCATGGTCGTCCCGCGCAGTCATGTCGAGGGTCTGCGCGTCCACTGTTCCGACTCGCGCCAGAGCCAGATTCCGGACCAGTTGGTCCCGAAGGAACGCGTCCGGCCGCTTCCCATGTCCCCCGGCGACGTCCTCTTCATGCACCAGCGCTGTATGCACGCCTCGCTGGCCAACGTGAGCGATGAGATTCGCTGGAGCCTGGATATCCGCTATCACCCGACCGGCCAGCCGTCTGGGCGCGACTACTACCCCAGCTTCGTCGCGCGCAGCCGAGCCAATCCCGACTCCGAGCTACGTGACCCGGACGCATGGCGGCGGAGTTGGCTCGACGTTCGTGGGCGCATTCTCGCGATCAACCAGCCGCTGGGCTCAGATCGCTGGGACGGCACCCACGAACTCTGCGCCTAGCGCCGCTGACCACTCGGCTGCGAGCGCGATAGGGTCTCTACATCCCGGCAGGGGCAAACGGTCTGAACGACGCCATCTGTCGCTGGCTCGCGTGCCGGTCCGGCATTAGCGCCCGATCAACGCCTCCCGCTGGTCCCAGACCTTGTGGAACGCGTCCAGGTACTGGTCGATCAAGGCGGACTGGTCGCCTCGCAGCGCCGCCGCCCCCATCACCTCCAATTCGCTCGTCGCGCAGCGTGCTTCGGCCACCGGGCAATCGCCCTCGTGGTATAGCTCGGACGAGCGGTCGTTCAGCGCCCACGGCATCCCCTCGCCGTAGAAGTAGTGGCGTTCCTGGAAGCGCGCTCGCAGGTGAATGGGCGTACGCACATATCCCAGCGTGATCTGCACGCCCTCGGCGGCGATGGCCTCCACGAAGGCCTCCCGCGTCAGGCCCTCGGCCTCCTCGGGAACGAATGACGGGCAGTACTTGTGGTAGCAGTGCTCGGCGCCCGGCAACTCCACCACTGGGCTGATGCAAGGGATGTCGCTGAGTCCGTCCGAGAGCCGGTGATGATTCGAGCGCCGCGCCAGGTTCCACTCCGGCAGGAAGTCCAGCTGGCGGTTCACGATCACGGCCGCCATCGGGTGCATGCGGAACGTGTACGTCAGGTTGTTCATGTAACGCGCCACCTCGGGGTCCGAAATGTCGCGTTCCTGGCGCCGTTGATGCGAGCCGATTTCAACAAGGCGCTGCCACATCGCGGCATCGTCCGTGACCACGCAGCCGCCGTCACCGCCAATGATCTGCTTGCCGTTGCCGAAGCTGAAGCACGCCAGATCGCCCAGAGTCCCAACTTCCCGACCGTGGTAGAACGCGCCCATGGCTTGGGCGCAGTCTTCTATGACCGGAAGCCCGTGCCGACGCCCAATCTCCACAATTGGATCCATGTCGGCCGGGTGGCCATAGATATGGACGACCAGGATGGCCTTGGTTCGCTCCGTAATGGCCGCTTCGACCGCGTCGGGACGCATTGTGAATGAGTCCGGGTCGATATCGGCGAACACGGGCGTGCCGAGCTGATGCAGGATCGGTGAGACCGTCTGCGGCCAGGTGTACGGGGACACCACGACCTCGTCCCCCACGCCCACGCCTGCCGCGTACAGCGCCATCTGGATCGCGGCAGTGCATGAGTTACTGGTTACCGCATGCCGGCGACCCAGGTATTCGCCGATGTGGGCCTCCAGCTTGGCGATCGGACCTCCGGCCGGCATCGAATCGAGGTAGCTGACGTCGGTCTGCGAGATCCTGATGGCCTCGTGCAGGTCGCGGATCTCAGGCTCGCCGATATGCGGCCAGAGCGGACGTTCAATCGTGACGGCGGGCTCGCCGCCCAGCACGGCCAGTTCACTCATCGCGCCCCACCTTTTGGCTGGCGACCGTTCGGCCTCGAACCAACGCCGCGTCCATCTTGCGCGCTGGCGTCAATAGCGGCAAACGCCGGTCGAGCGTCGGGCCGAGTCCGGGGATGTGACTCGGACGCGAGCGCCGGAACGCTGCATACAGGCGACCGTCTCTCAAAGGGCGACGGCTGCCGTCCGATGCAGATTTGAGGCGCCGCTGCGGTATCCCCGTGCGGCGGGGAGGACTTCAATCGTGACCGGACGGCCGAAGAACGGCGAATGGAACGTCTCCTCCACGACCTCTATGTCGTGCCCAAGCGACCGTAGCTCACGCAGCACGTTCTCGCCGACACGAGCATCCACCCAGGCGTCACCGGTCTCACAGTGCACGCGCGGCGCCTCGATCGCCTCCTGCGCGCTCATCCCGAAATCGACAAGCCCGCAGATCACGTGGACCTGGCAGCTGATGGTTGTGCGGCCGCCGGAGGCGCCGAAGGCCAGGCGCGGCGCACCGTTCCGGCGGAGGACGACATTGGGCGCGAACGCCATCACCCGGCGGTTCGGGCGAATCGAGTTCGCTCGGCCGGGCTCCGGATCGAACGAGATCATGGCGTTGTTCAGCACAATCCCCGTGCCGGGGACGGTGACGCCCGACCCGAACGCACCGCCGTGCGTGACGTTGAAGCTCGCCAGGTTGCCGTCGCTATCGGCGGCGACGATCTGGGTCGTTCCGGGGTTGTCGATTCCGCGTGAGGCCACACGCTTGCTCGCCGGGCGTTGCTGGACGGTGATGCGAGTCTCATACGGCCATGGGTCGACGGGCTCCATCCGGCTGCTCGCCCGCCGCATGTCGATGCGGTCAGCAATCTCGGCCGCGTACGCCTTGCTCCAGAGCCCATCGATCGGCGTCGGCATCATCCCTGGATCGGCCAGGTACTCGAGAATCCCGCTGAACGCGTAGCGCATCGTCTCGATCATGAGGTGCCGATACGCCGGGCTCTCGGGACCAAGGGACGCTAGGTCGAAGTTCTCGAGGATGTTGAGCATCAGCGGAGCGAAGTAGCCGTCGGCCCAGACAAGTTCGAAGCCCCGATACGTAAACGGGCGCTCCTGGGAATCGAGGCGCACCGGCAGGTCGCGTAGATCCCGAGCCGTCAGGATCCCGCCCACGGACGCAAGATATTGCTCGACCTGACGCCCCAGGTCACCGCCGTGAAAGACGGCGGCGCCCTCGTGGGCAATTCGATCCAAGCTTCGCGCGAGGTCGGCTTGGACAATCACGGAGCCCGCCTGATGCGCGCTGCCGGGGCTCGGTGGGACGCTGCGGGGAGCAAAGATCGCGGCGGTGGCCGGATAGCGCCGTAACTCGTCCAGGTGGCTCCCGATGGTCAGGGCCGTGTAGCCATCGACGGGGAACCCATCTCGCGCGTATGCGATGGCCGGTTCCAACAGCTGGTCCAGCGGGAGACTGCCGTATGAGTTGAGCACCGCACTCATCCCCGCGAGCGCGCCGGGCGTGGCGATGGAAAGTGGGCCGCGCATGTTGGCGTCGTCCTTGACCTTGCGCCAGCGTCCCCATGGGTCGAGTCCCGGCTCGAGCTCGAACATGTCCTCGGTCGCAGCCGCCGGAACTCCTCGCACCGGGTAGAGCACGGTTGTCTCACCGCTGGCCGCCAGGTGCATCACGCCCTGCACGGTCCCGCCCACCCCGCACATCTCGGGCTCGACCACCCAGGACGCGAACACGGCGGCCGCCGCCGCGTCGATCGCGTTGCCGCCATCCATCAGAACCTGCGCCCCAACGTCCGCCGACAGGCGGTGGCCGGTACAGATCATCCCGACAGACGAACCGACGGCGCTCCTGGAGACGCTGAGCTCGGCTCGTCTCACCCGTCGCCTCCGCGGCCGATCGCTACGCCTTCACGCCTGGCAGCCCACGGCGTGCGTGCGGACTGTAAGGAACCAGCGCTACGTATCGCCGTGCCGCCTAGTCCTCAGCCGACAGCAACACCGAGTCCACGTAGAAGAAGCAGCGCCGGTCGGCATCGGCCTCCACCGCGAAGGCCAGGTTCAACAGATTGGACAGGTTCGACTCGGCCTCGCCCGACACCGGTGGAAAGCCGCGCAAGTCATACACCCGGTCATTGCACTGGAATTCCAAGGAGTGCAGTCCGTCGAGGTCAACCAGCCAGCGCACGTAGTGCCAGTTGATCTTGGTGGCCACCTCGTTGTAGCAGAGCGGCTGATAGGCGTCGGGAATGTCCTCGAACTCGTCGGCACGCAGCGCATGCGTCGATCCGGCCGACGCCTTATCGCTGGGGCCGGTCCGTACCTTGGGACGCATGTATTTCGATCTGGTCTGCCAGACCCGTCGAAGTTCGCCTTCCTGCGAGTTGTGGTAACGAATGGAGGGAATCGCCCGCCGACCCCGGTCCTCGTAGCCGTCCTGGAGGTCCATCTGGATGGTGAACGCACGCAAGTCCTCGTCGCCCAACGTGAGCCGCGAGGCCTCCACGGTATAGGTGATGAACGCCTCGAGCTGAATCACCCCGAGACGCTGCCAGGTCATGCGTTTCACCGCATACGCGAAGTGCCCGGGTTGGCCGCGCGTGGCGATCTTGAGGGCATAGGTGCCGTCCATCGCCCCGTGCGACCCGATGTCGAACATCGGAATCGACGAGAGCATGGGCGCTCGCGTGTCGTCGGAATTCCTGATGTTGTCCAGCGTCTCCTCGTAGTTGCCCACGAGCTGCGTCCATCCGCACACGCCGTCGTCAAAGTCGTCATAGGAGATGATCCGTGGCAGCGGGTTGAACTTGCTAAGCGCGGGGTTTCCGTGGCTCGCGACGTGCGAGTTCATCTAGGCAGTCCTCCTGTCGACAGGGGCTCGGCGCACCGCGTCGTATCGCATCGGCATGCCAGGTCCGGTACGGATCCAATCGCGAGCTACTTGAGGTCCCACGAGAAAATCACCTTCAGCCCTCCCGTGGTATGTCCGACCACGCGCAGCCAGCTGCCAAAGTGGGCAACGCTCACAAAGTGCACGCCCGGGTCCAGCGAGCCGCGCAGAGCGGCCCCATGGTCGGCCCAGTGGATCCCGTCCGACGAAATCTGAACGCGCAGATCGATCCCGGGACTTTCGCCTTCGGTCTCCAGCACGTGAAGGAATCCGATGGCTTCCAGCGCCCAGCCGGCCTCATAGGGCTCGACCTCGAAGTCTCCGCGCCACCACGCATTCCGTTCGACGACCGCGATATGGCTGCGGCGAATCATGCCTACCCCTCCGTCATCCCTTGATGCCGGAAAGCGAAATCCCGGCGATGAAGTACCGCTGGAACAGCAGGAAGAGGATGAAAACCGGCAGCGTGACCAGAACGCCGCCGGCCATCCCGTATTGCCATTGGATCACGCTTTCTCCCTGAACGCTTCGGAAGCTGGAAAGCCAGATCGACAGCGTATGCAGGTCCACCTTGCGAAGAAAGATCAGCGGCTCGATGAACGCGCCCCATGACCCCTGCAGGCTGAGAATCGCCACGGCGACCATGGCTGGCGTCGCCTGCGGCAGGACGATGCGCCGCCAGATTGCGAATTCCGACGCCCCATCCACGCGCCCGGCCTCGATCAGCTCATGCGGAATGGTCAGGAAGTACTGTCGCATGATGAAGATGTACAGCGCGCTGCTTCCCGCCGCGCCAAAGAACTCGGGCACCACCAGCGGCAAATAGGTGTTCTGGGCCCAGCTTCGCGACTCGAAGAAGATCGTCCAACTGAATACCTGGCCAAGTTGATCCTGCAAGATATAGGTATTGCCGGAGAACAGTACAAACAGCGGAATGATTCGCACGATAAACGGGACCATGAGGCTGCTGAGCACCAGTAAGAAGAGCAGGTTTCGACCTGGAAACCGCAGCCGCGCAAACCCATAGCCCACAAATGCCGCTATTCCAACATTGGCAACCAGGTTGAAAACCGTCATCAGACTCGTGTTCTTGAATAGTTGCAAGACATTAAATCGCTCAAACGTAAACAGGAAAGGGTAGTTGCCCCACTGCGGCTCACGTGGCAGCAGCAGGTACGGCTCCACTTCATAAGTCTCCGGCAGCGTCTTCAGTGACGTGGAAACCATCCAGAATATGGGGATGAGGGCCAGCACGCTGATGCCGATCATCAGCTGATAGCGAATGGCCGAGGCCAGTCGCCGTTGCAGGCGCGGCCCACCCCACTTCGGAATCCTGGGCGACGCCAACCATGCAAGGCCGGAAATATCCAGGATCCAGTTGGCCGCAATCACAATCGTCCACAGCAGTTCGCCCGACGTCACGCCAAGCGGCGTTGGCTGATCGCCGATGGCACGTCCGCCGAAGACCACCAAGCCCAGCCAAAGAAGAGTCGCGATCATGACTCAGGCTGCTCGTAGTGCACCAGCCGGCGCGAGACCCAGAACGAGAGGGCTGTGAGACACATGATGATGAAGAAGAGAATGGTGGCAAGAGCCGATGCGTAGCCGAATTCAAACGATACGAATGCTTTTCGCCACAGGTAGAGCACGTAGAACAGCGTCGAATCCAGCGGTCCTCCCTGCGTCAGCACGAACGCAGTCGTAAAGACCTGGAACGAGTTGATGATCCCGATAATGATGACCAGGAAGATCGTCGGTGAGACCAGGGGAATCGTGACGTGGAGCATCTTGCGTAGCGGACCGGCGCCGTCGATTTCCGCGGCTTCGTAGAGATGCGGCGGAACGGCCTGTAGGGCGGCCAGGAAGAGAATCATTTGGACGCCAATGCTTGACCACACGGTGAGGATGACGATCCCGGGCTTAGACCAGTACTCGTCAACCATGAATCGTGGAGTCGGGATTCCCATCGTGTCCTCGAGCAGAAACTTCAGCAATCCAAGCTCCGGTTGCAGCACCCATGCCCAGACAATCGAGGCGACAACCAGCGGCATGATCGTCGGCAGAAAGTAAAAGGCGCGAAAGATCGATGCCAGGGGCAGCTTGGTATTTACTAGCACGGCCAGCAGAAAACCAATTACCACTTGGCACGGTACCAGCAGACCGACGTATATCGCCGTGTTGGCCAACGACTTGAGGAATTTCTCGTCGTCGGTAAATATCTCAACATAGTTTTCCAAGCCTGCGAATTTAGGAGCTTGGAGAATGTCGTACTCGGTGAACCCCCAGGCGATGATCGCCACCGTGGGCCCCAGGCTGAAAACCACGAACCCCAGGACCCACGGGGAGATGAAGACGAAGCCCCACACCGCCTCCCGACGGCCGATGGTCCAGCGTGGGGCTCGCACAGCCAGGTTCGGCCGTGCGAGCCTCACCGGCCAGTCAGGCTTGCTCGCCCGCGAAAACCCCTACGAGCTTGGACGTCTCGCCCCCGCCTACAGGCTGGCGAAGAACTCATCCAGGAGCTCGCGCGTCTGACCGGCCATCGACGCCAGCGTCTCTTCAGGCGACTGCTTCCCGGCCATCATCAGCTCCATCTCGTCCTTCAGCACCTGATCGATGTCCGGGTTCACCGGCGTGATCGGTGATGCCTCGACCAGCGGAAGTACCGACTTCAGGTCGTTCCAGAGCGGTTCGGACTGGTACAGCGGGTCGTCGTTGTATTTGGGAACCGACGATGGGCGCTTGAGATTGCCCATGAAAGCCAGGTTGCCCTCACCCGCGGTCAGGTATCGCAGCCACTCCCAGCCCTCTTCCAGGTTTTGCGCCCCCTTGGGCATCCCGTATGACCAGCCGTCGTCGGAAATCGAGCGCGGCCTGGCGTTCGGGTTGGTGTCGTCATACGGCATGTGCGTCACACCGGCGTTGATGTCAGGCGCGTCTCGGCGCATCACGCCCAGGAACCACACGCCTTCCACGCGCATGGTCAGCAGGCCGTTGTAGAACGCGGTCCGGGAGGCGCCCACGGCGTCCATGTACCCCTGGATGTTGTCCCAGCCGTCGTTGAGCTTCTGGACCATGTCCAGTTGCCAGGAGACGTTGCGCTGCCCGATCGCGTCGTCGAACAACACCGACTTGGCGTCCTCGGTGAACATGTGGCCGCCGGCCGGGAACTGCCAGCCCTTGAAACTGGCATCCGTGCGCGCGCCCTTGATCATTTCAGGCACGAACATGCCGTGGCGCGTGATTTCGCCGCCTTCGCGCACGGTGGTCTTCAGCGCCATCTCCTCCAGCTCGGTCCACGTCGTCGGCGGTGTGTCCGGGTCCAGACCGACCTCTTCGAACGTGTCCTTGTTCCACCAGAAGAGATACCAGGCACCCGTGTTATCCAGGGGTAGCGTGTACTGGACGCCCAACCAGCTTCCCTTGGGCCACTCGCCTGCGTAGAAAATATCGGCCAGATTCAGGCCGGCCTTCCCTATGAAGGCGTCCAGCGGAATGATTCCGCCGCGCGCCGCGAATTGCGGCACCCGCGATTCCTGAATCTGGATCACGTCGGGCGGATCGCCGCCGGCGATCTGCGTGAGGTCTGTAACTTAAACACATCTCCGAGCCCCCGAGACGTAG